>JBHHUC010000136.1:0-1620 GCA_046861395.1 Fidelibacterota bacterium | reverse complement strand
TTGAAATATCATGTGATATGGCAATTAATTGCCGCAGGAGTGCCTTTTCCAGCACAATCCTGGCATAATTTTCAACATTCGCTACCGTGGGGACCGACTCAACCAGCCCTGTGATATAATAGGCACCTCCCACCCGTTCCAATTCTTTTTTCTTCTTGAGTTGATCAATCACCGAAATGGTGTCAATAGAAATAGATTCGCCATATAATTCCGTCATGGCGGCATATATCCGGGCATGAGTGTCGCGGTAAAAATGTTCTGTTTTCAATAATCCGAACACTTTACTGGCAGCATCCTTGCTGGCCAGCATGGACCCTAATACCGCCTGTTCCGCCTCAACGGCCTGTGGTTGGGGGTTAAGTGCTTCGCCCGTTTCATTCACGATGCTTGTCCTTCCAGGATATCCCGAATCCATTTGAAATCTTCCCAGGCCGGTCTCTTCAGAGCGCTGTTTCGCAGTAACGCCGCCGGATGATAGGTCACAATCAGAGGCGTTCCGTGATAATCATGTATTTTTCCCCGCATATCTTTCAATGGTTGTTCAACCTGCAATAAAGTTTTACCTGCAATACGACCCAGCGCAACCAGTAGTGTAGGATTAATTAATTCAATTTGTTTAATAAGATACGGTTCGCATTGTGCCACTTCCGATGGTAACGGATCTCGGTTGGAAGGTGGTCGGCATTTTAATACGTTACAAATAAATACATCTTTATCACGACTACGATCAATGGCAGCAAGAATTTTATCAAGCAATTTCCCAGCCCGTCCTACAAAGGGTTCACCCTTTAAATCCTCCTGCTCACCGGGCGCTTCCCCCACCAGCATGAGGCTGGCGGTGGTGTCACCGACGCCATAAACAAAATGGGTACGCTGTTCACCCAGGGAACACTTCTTACAATCGCGGATCGCGGCCTGATGCTCCCGCACTAAATCAGCATCGGATCCCGAATCAGCCGCTGAAACATATAACGTGTCTCCGTATACCTCCTGCGTATATTCCAGAAACGATCTAATATCCGCTCGAAAATTCAATTTAGCCCTGGGGATTGCGATGCCATTTGATTTTGCCGTTGAGAAATTCTTCCGTCGCGATGGCAGTTGGCTTTTCCAGTTCAACGTAATCTTCCGGATCAATTTCCACCGGAGCATCAAAGACACTCAAGTTGTTCTGATCCGTGTCGCGCATGGCTTGTTCTACGATCCTGTCACGTAGGATCTGCCGGGCTCTCTGGGTCATGACTACCACGGCTTCATAGATATCTTCTGTCTGCTCTTCAATTTTTCGAATGTGTAGAGTTTTAATTCCCATTCCTTGCTCCTTTTGTTTCTTTTATAATTATATTTTCTAATGAGGTTACGGCCTCTTCAAGTTTATCATTAATTATGACATAATCAAACTGTTCTTTGAAGGACATTTCCATGTGTAGGCGTTGCAGCCGAATCTGAATTCGTTCTTCGGAATCCGTCCCCCTGTTTTTCAGACGTTCCAGCAATGCATCCATGCTGGGGGGCATGATGAAAACAAGCGCCGTTTTATCCGGATAATGGTTTTTAATGGATAAGGCCCCCTTCACATCCACATCCGCGTACACCACCGCGCGCCGCTGGTGCAGAGCA
>JBHHUC010000027.1:0-26467 GCA_046861395.1 Fidelibacterota bacterium | reverse complement strand
ATCGCTGGGTAGCTATGTTCGGAAAGGATAAGCGCTGAAAGCATATAAGTGCGAAACCTATCCCAAGATGAGATCTCCCTACCATTAGGTAATAAGACTCGTTGAAGACTACAACGTTGATAGGCCACAGGTGTAAGTGTAGTAATGCATTCAGCCGAGTGGTACTAATATGTCGAACGGCTTTATCAATTTTTCATTTTTATGAATCGAGGCATCAATTTCCAAAAAACTTTTTTCCGGTGATCATAGCATAGAGGAAACACCCGTTCCCATCCCGAACACGGAAGTTAAGCTCTATCGCGCCGATGGTACTGCACGGGAGACCAGTGTGGGAGAGTAGGTCGTCGCCGGGAACCTTTCAAGCCCTTTGAAGCAATTCAGAGGGCTTATTTTTTATACCGATTACCGATAGTCCTATTCGGATATGATCATATTGTGAAAATATCATTGCCAGGATACCGTCGCATCTCTCTTATCTCTTTCACTGAGATCTGGGCTCCCCCTGAAACTCTATGTTGGTTGTTACCAGACACTATTTCATCTTTCCGGTTTCATCAGGGATGTGACTTATTTCACGTGTTCCGACTCCTTGTCAATACTGGTTGTGTCTGAAAGATCGATCCGTTAAATTTCAAGACAATTGAAAGAGAGACCAATGAAGAAAGCAATTCTAATTCTGTGTTTATTTTTTACCGGTGCCGTACCGGCTCAGGCACAAACGGCTACATTGCAAGGTCAGATTTATGAATATGCGACCTATTATATAAGTAGTTTTGACTTGCAAACGGGGTCCTCCCAGGTACAACTATTTGATTATACAATATCCTCTGACAGCTATCCCGTTTTTGTCAAATTATACTTCAAAGGTGAAATGATCTCACCCAGTCTGGGGATCGATAACCCTACCACCATCGTAGAGCTGGAAACGACTCCTTTTCAAATCAATAATCAGGTTCGTCTGAGCAGCCGGGACCTATCCCGGGAAACTACAGTCATCTATGATTTGAACAATACTCCCATTGAGATTCATGGCCAAATCCTCGATATGATGAACCCCGCCGAATTTGATGCGATCCTCAGTTCCATCGTCACCAGTGGGAAACTGGCTGACGGAACCTATACTTTTACCATAAAACTGTGGTCTGGGGCAAATTCCAATAATCTTTCCTTAACAGACGATGAAACTAAGGAAATTGTCATTCATTCCCCGGTGTCCATTTCACTGGAATCCCCGGGTGGTGCCCTGGTAGATACTTTGTCCAACATGGTCTATACGACATATCCCATTTTTAACTGGCATTCTGAGAGTTGTGCCGGTTGTGAAAATTATATTCGTCTGGCGGAATTCAAACTGGGGGTACATTCTTCCGTTGATGAAGCAATAGAAGATGATTTGTCATTGCCATTCAACAGTGGCTCATCCTGGGAGCCATTAGGTAGTTTTAATAGTTATCAATATCCTTTATCAGGTGCACGTCCTCTGCAATTCGGTCGTGTATATGTCTGGCAAATCAGGCAAACGCTCACAACAACGGCCGGCCAGGAAGAGTTATTGTCTTCCATTAATGCCTTTAAGATTGCCGATATGGCGGGTACATCCAATACCGCCACGGTCGATCCTACCTTGCAAATGTTGCAACAGGCACTGGGTGATGATCAATTTACTGGAATATTCGGACCGGGATCGGCATTGGACGGTTTTATTCCAACAGGTATCTTTTCCATCAATAATGTTTCGGCTGACCAATCCAGCGTAGCATTTATTCTAAATCAAATCGTCAATCAAAATGTCATTGTAAAAAACATCAGGGTGGAGGATTAATCATGATGAAAAAATGGACTGTCCTGATGCTGTTTCTTATGACATCCCTAATCATGGCCGGAAGTAAAATTGCCATTACCACAAAGGTTCTGGGAAAAGCAGAGGTTAAACGTTCTGCTCCCGATGCGGAGTATGTTAATCTGAAACCGGGAACGGTCCTGGAAAATGGTGATTATATCCGGACCGGTGCTAATGGTTTCGCTGCTTTAATATTTATCGATGATAAATCGGCGTTGAAAGTCCGCAATAATACGGAAGTAGAAATCAGCGGAAAACGATCCGCCACTACTATTGCTAAAAAAGTAAATATGGAAGCCGGAACGGTACGGGCCAAGATCAAAAAACAGAAAAAAACCGAATTCACTATCCAGACCCCGACATCGGTGGCATCGGTCAAAGGAACGGATTTCTGGTTTGTTTCCGACCCGCAGAGTGGTGATCAGTTATTCGGAATGGAAGGCGTTGTTAGTCTGACAAATATAATCAGTGGCCTGACCCAGGATGTCACGGCCGGTTTGACAGGCGTATCATTACTGGATGGGTCCCTGATGATTGAACAATCGAACCCTTCCAATATCCCGGTAGACCCTGAAGAAACGGAAGAAGGTAGCACATCCACCCTACGGATAGAATTTGAGGATGAAAACGGAACAATAAAAACACTGGTTATTGAGTATCAATAAGCCTTTTTTCCGTACGGATATTCCCATAAAATTCTTTTATGAATACGGGACGGTCTTTCACTATACGATGGGTTCTGCTCCTCATCGGCATCCTCGAAGTCGGTCTGCAGGGCCAAACAGAGTCCCCTCTATTTCATAATCCACCGGACTGGGTCACTCCCGGAGTCGATCAGGTCATAACCGTTTCCACGTTTACAGCGGAAAATGCCCGCTCGGCAACCTTATTTTACCGCACCCGGGGCAATCACAGTTATCAGGAAATTCCCATGCGGTCCACCGGCCTGTCATGGGAAGGAACCATCCCGGGACATAAAATATCATCCGATGGAATTGAATATGCCATTGTCATCTTGACCCACGATAGTGGCACCATTGGTTACCCGGCCGATTCACCGCTGGAAAATCCCCAATTTGTGCCTGCCAAGCAAATCCCTGAGCAGGGTCGTCGTTTTCCCGGCTCAGACCAGTATGCCGCTACACAGGCCATGGAGGCCGAATTATTGATTCTTGCGCCGGAACCGGGTAGCGCAATCCCACCTGAAGATATTGTGGTGGCGGCGTCTTTCTTTCATGCACCGTTTGTGGACTCTTCGACTATCGAAGTGACCATCGATGGGATTTCCTATACGGACCGGACGCTGGTGGCCGGAGGAATTATCAATACACTCCCTGATTACCTTGAACCGGGACCTCATACGGTTACCATAACCATGTCTTCTGTCTATGGTGTTCCCATTGAACCGGTGGCGTGGTCCTTCACCACCGTGAAATCAGGTTTTAATCTGGAGGAACAATTACTGTACAGCGGCGAAATATCATCCCGCTCATCTCTGGAATACAACAGCGGAACGACCTTGAATTATTCTGAACTATCCGGTAAGGTTGAAGTCGGCGTTACTTGGATCGGGGCCGATGCCCAGGTCCGCCTTTCCACGCGGGAAAGTCCCTATGAACAACCGTACAACCGCCTTTCCCTGAGTTTGGGCTTCGGCGATTATTTATCCATCAATATGGGGGACTATTTTCCCAGTTTCAATGCTTTCACCGTTGATGGTAAGCGAATCCGGGGTTTGGGTGTAAATATTCGACTGCCCTGGATTAAGTTCTACTCCGTCTCGGGAATTATAAATCAATCTGTTCAGTGGGGTGGAAAAAAAGATGAGGGATATGTGTTCTATCCCAGTGATATCCGAACAGATACACTGGGAAATTATATCTTTCCCCTGGACCGTACCGGGTACACATTTGAGCGATCGATCAAAGCTTACCAGTTAAAAATTCAACCCATTAAACGATTTTCCCTGGGACTGCATGCCATCAAGGCCATGGATGACCGGGCCAGTATTGACCGCATTCTACCTGCCTCGGCCACCTTTACCGCTGATACCCTTGTTACTCCCGGAACATATACTTATACATCCTTCCGCGACGCGGTTTCGGCCATGGGCGGCAGTGTGGATTTACCCGATTCCAAATGGAGCGGAGGGGACCCGGAAGATAACTTTGTTGTCGGATTTGAAATGGCCGGGATTTTCGATCAGAATAAACTCCGTATTGAACTGGACTGGAATATGAGTCTGTATAATCGCAATATCTGGGACGGAGCGCTGACATTGACTGAATTGGATACGGCCCTGGATGACAGCCTCGACGGACTGATCGGTGTTGAATATGATGAAAACGGACTGGTTATCGCCGGCGGCCTGATGGTAGATACAGCCGCATTGATCAACCCAACGAAATATGAAGAATTTTTTACGGTCAATCAATATATGACGCCATTGGTACCGCTGGACATCGCTTCCTTCCAAAAATCCCCGGTTGCAACCATCGTTAATATGCCTTCGTCAGCCTATGCCCTCCGGCTGATTGGGAATTATTATTTCAATTCCTTTTCCATTGAATATTATCAGGTAGGCCCCGAATTTGTATCGTTGGGAAATCCCTATCTTTCCAGCAATGTCCGAGAATTCACCATGAAAAACAGGATAAAATTGCTGGATAATAAGATTCTCATAGCGGTGAGTTATCAGCATCGGGACAATAAAATTCTACGGACTCAAACCGACCCTTTGAATACCAATACCTTTTCCGCCAGCATGAGTATAATGCCGGGCATGGACGCCCCTTCGCTCATGTTCAATTTTCAATCCATCAACAAGGATAACGAAAAGACCGAAATCGAAAAAGTGGCGGGAACGCCCATCGATTTGAGGGAGAATTCCACCAGTCTCCAAACCACAATGTCTCTGAATTATCCGATCACACTGCCAACATCATCACATAACATTGTCATCAATTTCAACACGATACGGAGTGTGGATAATTTTGCCAATGATCGTCGCCGGAATTATCTTTTTCCTAAAACGGATACCCGTGCCTATGGCATCAATATGAGCAGTCGTTTTGCTTCGGAGCTGAGAACGGTCATTTCCACCAGTCTCACAGAACTGGAACTGCCAACCTTCAACACCAAGGGTGAGATCGTGAAAAAACCCTACTTATGGATGATGGTGGCGTTAAATGGGACCTATCCCATCTGGGGGAATAAACTGCGTTTGATCGGCGGATTGGACTGGATGGCCAGTCAAGGAGATATAAATTCAAGTTTATATGGGTTTAAAATCGGAGGTGATTATGAAATAATTGAACACCTAGTGGCAAATTTATCTGCTAATTTCCGGTGGTTGCATACACCGGTATTCAACCGGGATAAAATTGATAATGATCAGAATGGAAAAACGGATGAATTCCTGGAATCGTGGGAATTGAATAGTTCGGGAATCCTACTTTCACTTGGTTACCGATTTTAATGGGATAATTGGAAAAAGTAAGAAAATATTTTAAATCTCATGGTGTGGCTCTGCTGCTTACCCTAGGGTCGATTCTGGCTACGGCTCTGCTGCATTGGATAGGGCTCTTCGATGTTACGGAACTGAAAACCTATGATTTCAGGTTTCACAGCGTCCGTGGTCCCCTGACAGGTTGGCGCGCAGCGGATTCGACTTATCTAAAGCGGGGAATGGATGTGGTTCTGGTTGAGGTTGATGATGAAGCCTATCGGTTAATGCCATCTGAAAATCCCAAATGGAACGAATGGCCATATCCCAGGGTCGTTTGGGCCAAAACTATCGAACACTTGTCCAAAGCAGGGGCGAAAGTGATTGCTTTCGATATCCAGTTTGATTCGCCCAAGGATGGGGATGAAGCCATCGCTCGGGCTATTACTGAGGCTCGTGAGCGGGGCACTACGGTTATTCTATCGGCCAAAGTGGCCAAGGAGGCCACACGGATCCCACCACAATATCTGGCCAATCCCTCTGATGCCATTATGCAGGTTGATCCGGAAATTGGCGTGATTAATGATCTACTTGATGTGGATTTATTTTCACGCCAGTATCAAATATTTACAGCCTTGGATCATCAACCGGATAAAGCACTCATGACGATTGCCATGGAATCGGCCAAGGCTTTCCTGGATTTACCGGACACCCTGATTCCCCGGTTTGAGCCAGAAACGCTGATCTGGACTTACGGACCCTTGCACATTCAAGCCTATGGTGCGACCAATAGTTTTTTAGTGAATTATTACGGTCCGCCATCAGGATATAAAATTCCTTCAACACAGAATTTCCCACCGTGGGGAACTTTTCCCCGCTATTCCCTGGCATATATCATTGATACCGATGAAGTTGAACTGAGCAATCCGGAAGAGGATATTGACTGGATGAGTCAGTTTATTCCTGGATCCATTCCCGAATGGATTGAAGCGATTCCCGACCCGGATGAGCGGCAGGAGATGATTGCCATGATGGGGCTGGGCGCTGATTTCGATATTACCGCATCTCCATTTTATAATAAAATTGTCCTGATCGGTGTGGCAGTGGAAGTTTTGCATGATACAAAATCTACACCATTCTACAATTATTTTGGTTTGCAGCAATTAACGCCAGGAGTGGAAACCCACGCCAATGCCATTCAAACGATCTTGCATAACAATTTTATCAATGTGTTTGGTACCCGGTTAACCGACCTCCGCCTCGACACGAATACGTTCTCGATTTTGTTGTCCCACAGTCTTTTAACCGGATTGCTTTGTTTACTGGCCTTTGTCATGTTATCATATATGAATCCGGTCTGGGCGGGAATCTTGGTTTTCTTCGAGGGAATCGTGTATTTCGGCGTGGCTTGCGGCCTGTTTACCAATGATCTGTTCTGGACGTTACGGTATATCGGTCGGGGATTGTTTCCTGAAAAATTCGTTATCAGTCATGGTGATCTCTTTTATTCGGCCTTACCTGCGCCCGGGGAAGGTATCATGATTCCCATTGTCGCTCCCATTGCGGGTATTCTGTTCACGTATACCTCCAATGTGATTTACAAGTTTATTGTGGAACAACGGGATAAGAAATTCTTGAAATCTACCTTTGGTACCTACATTTCCCCCGATTTGATAGATCAGATGTACGAACAAAAACAACAGCCGAAGTTGGGAGGCGAATCAGGGTATCATACTGCCTTTTTCTCTGATATTCAGAGTTTTTCCTCCTTCTCGGAGGTCTTGGAGCCGGAAAAGATGGTTAGTCTGATGAACCAGTATTTGACCGAAATGACCACAATTCTACTGGATCACAGGGGGACATTGGATAAATATATCGGTGATGCTATCGTGGCTTTCTGGGGGGCGCCCATGCCGGTGGAAGATCAGGAATACCTCACCTGCATGGCGGCCCTTAAAATGAATGAAAAGCTGGGCGAACTGCGGGAAAGATGGCGCAGTGAAGGAGACTGGCCCGATATCGTATATGCCATGCAGCATCGCATCGGTCTGAATGCCGGACAAATGGTAACGGGGAACATGGGTTCAGAAATGCGGATGAATTATACGATGATGGGTGATACCGTCAATCTGGCCGCCCGACTTGAATCCTCCGCCAAACAATATGGCGTCTATATCCAGGTAGCAGAAAAAATCTATGAAGCCACCAAAGACCAGCTTGAATATCGTTTTCTGGATAACGTTCGCGTAAAGGGGAAAACCATTCCGGTGAAAACATATGAATTATTGGCGGAGAAGGGGAAACTTTCGGAACAGAATCAGGAACTGTTGGATATTTTCCATGCCGGTCAGGAACATTACTTCGCCCAACGCTGGGATGAGGCACTGAAGCTGTTCAGGAAAGCGGAAAAACTGGAAGACATGTTCCCGGGCCGCAGCCTGAATCCTTCCACGGTGTATATTACCCGCTGTGAGCATCTGAAGGAAAATCCACCCGGAGATGACTGGGATGGAACCTGGACCCTGACCGCCAAATAATTGTGAGAAGCATCACGCTATAAATTCAATATCATAAGTATTTTATACATTATGAAAGGGGAACCGAGAATTTTCAATATGAAATGGATAGTCATCCTGTTAATCGCCTATGGTGCAGGATGTAATTCATTTGAAATATTCGGGACCATTGAAAATCCCTTTGACCCAGAAGATCCGTTGTTTCAACCACCACAGACGGAAATCCTTGCCGGCCCGGCTACTGGCTCCACCATTAATCAAACTGAAACGACATTCCAGTGGCGTCATGCCCACTCGAATTACTGGCCGTCAGATTCCGCAGGATACCAGATCGCCGCCGGGGTTGCCTATTCCTATCGGATTAATTCCAGTGCCTGGTCCAATCCTGTTGACGGGTTTGATGTTTTAGCTGATTCCCTGCCCTATTGGACGTTTGATACCACAACCGGTATCCATACCTTCACCCTGAGCGGATTGGAAGACAGAGAATACTGGTTTGAGGTCCGGGCTTCCTATCCCACCGGATTTCAGGAAAATTCCTGGCCCTATCGTCGTTTTTCAGTAGATGCGCTACAGGGTCCTGGCCTGATCCTATCGCCTGGTAATGCAAATATGAATGTGAATCAGGTCATAGCGTTATCTCTGAATGCCATTGATGTAGTCGATTTAATGGGCATCTATGCCAGGATACACTTTGACCCTCAACAATTTGTATTGCAGCAATATCTGCTCCAAGCTGATTCCGGCAGCTTCCTACTGCAAAATCTGGCGGACAATGTAACCGATTTTACCTTGGTTGATATGGACAGTACGAATGGTCTGTTTTCCATCAATATTGCGCTGACCTCCGGGGTGGGAAACGGTATCAGCGGATCCGGCGAAGTCGTCCGTATAATCCTGAAACATATCGGTACTTCCGGAATTAGTGAAGTGGAAATATTACCTGAATCGGCCCTGCGAAACACCTTGAATCAAGATCAACTGTTGTTGATCCAGAACAGTACCATATCCATTTGGCAACCATGAACACATTAACACGGGAAATATTATGAAGATCATGACCCGAATTCTATTAGCATTGATTAGCGTTGCACTTTTATCCGCCCAGACTGCTTCGGTGACAAATGTAACTGCCGCCCAGCGCACCGATGGATCCAAGATTGTGGATATATATTACGATCTGGGTGAAGATATTACTTTTACCACCTTTTCCGTATCACTGGAAATCAGTTTTGACGGTGGTGTTTCCTTTACAAATACCTCACACGCAACCGGTGACATTGGCGATGGGATTGTCGCCGGACCGGGTAAACATATCGAATGGTTTCTGGGATCGGAATATGGGGGAATGTATAGTGACCAAACCGTTATTCAGGTTATCGCCACCGGTCGTTTTATAGATGTACCTTTTTCCTTCGTCGTCGTTCCCGCCGGGAATTTTACCTACGGTAATAATGATGAAATTCGCAATATTTCCTACGATTATGAAATCATGCAATTTGAAGTAACCAATGCCGAATATGCCGCTTTTTTGATTGATGCCCTTGATGCCGGTGTTGTCTGGATGAATGGGGGGGATGAAGTCCAGGGTTTTTATGCCGGTGATGAACATTATGGCCCAGGAAACTATTCCCTTCATTACCGTTGGGAAAGCCGGATCCACTGGAATGGAACAACTTTCATTGTCGACGAAGGATACGGTAATCATCCGGTAACGGGAGTAACCTGGTTTGGAGCCTATAAATTTGCATCCTATTACGGTTTGCGATTGCCGACGGAAGAAGAATGGGAAAAGGCAGCCCGCGATACGACCGGCTGGGAATATCCCTGGGGGGACGTGATTGATAGTAGTAATGCCAACTATCGATACAGTGGTGACCCGTGGGAGGGCGGTGATAACTGGGACATCTTTGCCACGACACCCGTGGGATTTTACAATGGTCAGAATTATAATGGATTTCAAACTACGGACAGTCCTTCCCCTTTTGGCGCTTATGATATGGCCGGGAATGTCAAGGAATGGACAGTTACATGGGATCAAAACGAACCTTCCAGACGAATCTGGCGGTCCGGTGCCTTCAACCATAACCAGTGGGATATTCAATCCTATAGACGATGGTCTGAGCAGCCAAATTATTCGAGACGTGATAAGGGTTTCCGCTGTGTCCGTGACATTAGCACCGCACGGGCGAAATATTTATTAAAACAGAATAAGGCGAGTAAAAGGAAAACCCGGCAGTAATTCATGAAACGGGTCTCACCCATATTATTATTGTTGTTTGCCTTCTCTCAGGCGCAGACCGATTCATCGGCGGTCTTTGTCGGAACATCGGCTGTTTTTACGGTTGATGCCAATGATCCCTGGATCGATCTGACAGCACCCGATGGCGGAGAAATTTACCAGAACGGTGATGTTATTACCTGTGTCTGGAATGCCGGGGATGAAGGATTCGCAAATAATCCGGTTACGGCCGAATATGCGACTGAAATCGGCGGCGAGTTTGTTCTGCTGGCATCCAATCTGCCCAATTCGGGGAGCATTAATCTTACAACGCCTTCCGTATCGACCAATTATTTTCGTATGAAAATCAAAATCATGGATGCCTTCGGCAACGTGGCTGAAGATGCGTCCCTGGGATATATTTCCATTGGCACTACGGGAGGTGGTATCGATACAACCTCCATCTTCAGCGGAATGTCATCTCCGGTAACCGTTGATGCCAATGATCCGTTACTCATGCTGAATTCTCCTGACGGCGGCGAAGTCTTCACTCCTGGTGAGGAAATAACCGTTTTATTTAATGCTCAGGATGAAAGTTTCAGTTCCAACCCCATTGATATTGGACTGATGGAAACAATTGGCGGTTTTGTGAATCCTTTGCTGGACAGCACTAGTAATACGGGAACCGCTCAAATTTTCCTACCCGTTATTGATACCCGTTTTGCCCGTCTGGCAGTATTCGCCAAAGATTCCTTCGGAAATAAAAGTGCCGATTTCAGTGAGGGATATTTCCGAATAGGAAATGCCGGAACCGGGGATACGACGGCGCAGTATCTAGGACTTAGTGATCAGATCATCGTGGATGCCACTAATCCCAGCGTGGATCTCCTGACACCCGACGGCGGTGAAGCCATTCTGGAAATGACGCCGGTAGATGTGCAGTGGTCGGCATGGGATGAATCATTCGATACCTATCCCATTCATATATCATTGTCGCCACAGATCGGAGACTTTTTCACCGATCAAACCGGTCCGATTGCCAACGATGGCGTGGAGCCCGTTGTGGCACCGATGGGGCCCCTGGAATACACCCAGTTTCGCGTGACGGCTATTGATTCATTTGGCAATCAATCCAGTGATGACAGCCAGGGTTACATCAGTGTATTCGAATCAGGGAACGGAGCCATTCAGGGGAATATTATTGCCACCCGACCGATCAGCGGAATGCTGTACCTATCCTGCTGGTTTCCTGGATCGGATCCCGATCTGGATTCCCCGGACCTGGAAAAAGTACCGGTATCGGTCAATCTGGATGTGAATCAGACCTACCTGTATTCCTTTGCCAATCTCATTCCTGACAGCGGGTATATTGTCGGTGCTTTCATTGATATGAATGGTTCACCTAGTTCGGGCCAGGATTCCTGTGATTATACGATGGATTTATCGGGAGTATCGCTACCCATCACGGTTGAAACGGATATTGTTACGCTGGACACGGACGTGTATTTGACAGAATGCTCCGACGCTATTCCACCGGCCACGCCGTCGAATTTTCAGGCTCAGGGCGGCAATCTGGAGGTTATCTTATCCTGGAACGGGAATTCCGAATTTGATATTGCCAGCTATGTCATTTATAAGGGGCTGACACCCAATGCGTTTGCGCCACTTCCCTCCATGGTTCTTCATCCCGACACAACCTACACAGATTCGGCCGTCACCAACGGTCAGACATATTACTATTTTATTACCGCTCGTGATGGTGCCGGCAATGAAAGTGATTCCACGGCAATTCTGTCAGTCATTCCCAATGCTGCTCCGGTGTGGACCTCAGCGGCGGATACAAGTTTTCTGGAAGATGATAGTCTCACTCTGGATCTGTATCTCATGGTCAGTGATGACAGTGACCCGGATGAAACACTTGTATTTACCATACCGGCAGGGAACAGAATAGTTGCCGTTTACAATGAGCCAGACCATAGTATCACCTTTTTTACCGATCCTGATTCAAGTGGTTTTTCCGAAACATTCCCGTTGCAGGTCACAGATCCGCTGGGTGCCAGTGCCAACCTGTCGTTAACCGTTACCGTAACCCCGGTCAACGATCCGCCGTTCTTTCCCTATGATACATCTTTTATTCTGATAGAAGAAAATCCGTTTTCCTTCACCGGGTCAGCCGTGGATGTGGACAATCCTCAATTAAATTATTATTATGATATTCATCCGTGGTGGACGAATGCCAACGGGGCGACCATAAGCGGTACTCCGGATGATTTTGCCAGTGATACGATTTTCCGGTTGGTTGTGGATGATGGATTGATTTCAGATTCACTGACCATCCCGGTTCATATCAACTATATTAATGATCCGCCGGTCATCGTTTCTGCTGCCCAGGATACCGCTCAGGAAGATGAGTACTATGTTTACCGGGGTGAGGTAGTTGACCCTGATAATTCATTTCATGCCTGGTTTTTCGTGGATTACCCGACCTGGCTGACCGCCTCGGCTGATTCACTTTTCGGTACGCCCAACGAGGGGGACAGTGATACCAGTTTCACCGTGTATACCCATGACGGTTTTTTGCTCGATACTCTGGTTGTTGATCTGACGGTCCTGTCGGTGAATGACCCTCCGGTCATGACATCAGCGGTTGATATATACGCCATGGAAGATAGTCCAGTGGGTTACCGTGTCACGGGATTTGATCCAGAAGGGTCAATGATAAACTGGAGTTTTCCCGTTAGACCCAGTTGGTTGACGGTGGTGGAGGCAGACTCGCTCTATGGAACACCAGAAGAAGGGGACTTGGACACAGTCCTTTTTGTAACGGGAAGTGATGGTGAACTGTCACAGACCTGGCAGGTAACCATCAATATAACACCCGTCAATGATCCTCCGGTCATTACCTCCGGCAATCTGGTTGAGGCCAACAGCGGACAATATTTTATTTATCACGGAACTGCCATCGATCAAGAAGATTCAACTCTGTTCTGGTCAGCGGATTATCTGCCTTCATGGTGTACCCTCGCGGGTGATTCGGTGTTTGGCGTCCCGGAACCGTTCCATACCGATACCAGCTTCCGAATCGTTGTGTCGGACGGGGAATTATCGGATCGTCAGACCATCTTCATTCGAATGAATCAAAATAATCAATTGCCTGAAGTCCATGTAGTTCCCTTGGAATCGGAGCAGCACAGAGATGTCATTGTGCAAGCTTGGTTTCTGGATGCCAACGGGGATTCCCTAGAGATAACCTGGGAATATATGGTGGATAATCTTTCCTGGCAGCCGATGTATCTGTCGGATATGATCGGAATTCCCGGCCTTGATACAGTGACGGTAATCTGGGATAGCCAGATGGATTTGGGGGACAGTTATTCCACCGAAGTCTTTGTTCGCGTGACTGCATTCGATGGTATCGGATTAAATTACATGGTAACCGGGCCTTTTATTTTGGATAACCATGTCGGGAATCTCACATTGGCATTGGATCCCTTCGAGGAAATGTCGCAGATTGTCACCATCCCCGTCCAGATTCAGGATCCCACCCAGGATCATTATCAATTAACTTTCTCATGGTCATACGATCAAACGGTATGGAATCCTTTGGTACCAGATGAGGATATCAGCGACATCGGGTCGGATCAATATACGTTGGACCTTCGCTGGAATTCTGAAACGGATTTATTTAACCAGGATACAATTATCACCATCGCTGCTGCCTTGCAGGACCAATGGGAATACGGTCAGGGAGATACGATACAAATTCATATAGACAATGAATTCCTGCCTCATGTTATTGATACAGGGGACGATCCCATACTGTGGCAGTCACCGATCATGATTACCATGTCGTCGGTTCTGGATTCCCTATCGGTGCTGACAGGTGTTACGGTTACCGGTACCCGGGAAACCTACAATACGACGGTTGAATGGAACAGAACGAATCAATCCATTGAAATTGCGGCGGACTCTGGGTGGACGGCCGGGGATCAAATCGTCGTACATCTTTCTCCGCTCCTTCAGGATGAAGCCGGGAATCCGTTCGATGGTAACCTCAACGATGATCCAGACGGTGTACAGGATACATTGAATCTGGTCTACACGGTTCGTTTCCTGGGCGATTATGATGTAAATAATCAGATTAATTTTGAAGATTTGCTGGTCTTCCGGGATATCTGGATGCAGGATACCGTATTACCGGAACAGGAAGTGGGGCCAGTCACGGGAACGGTCCCCTATTTTCATGTTAAACCCGATGTCCGTTTTGATTTTGAAGATTTGATGGTTTTTGCCCAAATGTGGAATTGGACACTGGATAATGGTAACCTAGTCGTGGCGCGGGGATCAACCATTGAAAATGATGATTATTTATCTGTTTCCGTCACTTATCCCGACCGTAAACCCGGTGAACCGGATAACCGGTTTATTCTTACCGTGGCCCTCACCGATTCATCATTGGATGCCGGAGCATTTGCATTATCTCTCCATTATAAACCGGAAGAGTTGCAGGTCGAATCTATTCAATCCGCCCTGGAGCCCCAATGGCTGTTTCTGAAAAAAGATATCCAAGAAACGGGCCATGTGATTATCCAATCGGCAGCCGCAACGGATGATGAGCACTTGGTAACCGCTTTGGCACGCATCACCTTTGAGCGATTGCAGGGAGAGCATTCGACAATCAATCTTTTCGGTGACTTACGTGACGGGGCGAATACCGCTTCGCTCCAGACGTATGCCTATTATACGGTAAAAACCAAACGTCCGGTTCCCGCCACCTATGCTCTACGGCAGAACTATCCCAATCCCTTTAATCCAGTCACGACAATTGACTACGATTTGCCGGAGGATACCCGGGTTACGATTATAATTTATGATGTCCTGGGGAAGGAAATAGTACGCCTGGTGGACCGGGAAGAAGTTGCCGGATTTCATTCCATAAAATGGAACGGACGAAACAGGGATGGTTCACCAGTCAGTGCCGGAATGTACCTTATGAGTTTGCGGACACCATCTTATTCGGCTATTAAAAAGCTCATGCTCCTTAAATAATCGCCACTAGACACTTTACCTCTATTAGTGCGTATTATGATCCTCAAAGTTCTCATGAATACCCTTTCAAAATATTCTTTATAATTTCATCATAAATTACTTGATATATAAACTTAGAAGTGGTAACATCACTAAAACTGTGAATATCGTTCATTTCATTAATACCGTTAAAATACGGCGAAACATCAAAAAATGAATTCGAAGCAACCAAAGAAATTTTATACCACCGGTGATGTGGCCCGCTATTGTGAGGTTGATGTCAATACGGTAAAACGCTGGATTCGTCATGGTAATCTGGAAGCGTTTTCTACTCCTTCGGGTCATTATCGAATCACACGGGAAAAATTTATTTCTTTCCTGGCGGAACAAGGCTTCACTTATGATCCCTATTATTTTGGAGATAAACATTATGCTGCCGATGTGTTGATTATTGATGATGATCCGGTCCGGCTGGATGAAATCCAGGGATTACTGCGGCGACTGTATAATGGAATCGATATCGATTCCGCCTCCAATGGTTTCGATGGTTATCGGAAAGTCCATCCGGTTCCACCACGATTAATCATCATGGACCTAAAATCACGGGATACATCCGAAATTGAATTCCTGAAAGTGGTCCGCTCCAAGAAATCTTTCCAGGATCTTCCCATCCTGGTTATTACAAAGAATTATGAGAATGGCATTTTATCCGAATTGAAGGAATTGCAGGTTGATAAAGTCCTACAGAGTCCGGTGACCGAGGAAGATATTCTGCAATTTTGCAATGCCTATTTGATGAACTTAAACTCGGTAAAATGAACATCATTATCAGGAAATAAGCGATGGATTATTATGAACTGCTTCGGTTAGAAAAAGAGCCTTTTTCCATGGCTCCGGATCCCAAGTTCTTTTACCAGTCTAAAAGTCATGGTGAATGTTTAAACCGCTTGGAAATTTCGCTGCGACTCAATCGTGGCTTGAATGTGGTTATTGGTGGGATCGGGACGGGAAAAACGACATTATCGCGACTGTTGCTGGGGCGCTTCGTCGAATTTGGAAAGGATTATAAGTTTTATCTGATTCTCGATCCGACCTGGAAGGATAATTTCGAATTCCTCATGTATCTGCAGAAAATGTTCGGCATCAAGCAGACGCATAATCATCAGGTGGATATGATGGACAAGATTGAACATTATCTCATCGATATGGCCATTCACAGTAATCGTCGTATTGTACTGGTCATAGATGAAGGACAGAAAATGGGCAGTGCCCAGCTCGAAATTATCCGCACGTTGCTGAATTTTGAAACCAATGATTCCAAATTAATTCAAGTGATCATTTTTGCCCAACCGGAATTCAAGGAATTGCTCAATAAGCATGAAAATTTCAGGGACCGCATATCCTTCGGATATACCTTACGACCGTTGGATCTGGATGATACCATCGCATTTATTTCACACCGTTTATCTGTAGCCGGTGCCGATATGGATGATCCTTTATTTACTGAAGATGCCATGCGGATTATTCATGAGAAAACGAAGGGGTTTCCCCGTAAAATCGTCACATCATGTCACCAGTTAATCATTGATATGCTGATGGCGGGCAAGACCAAGGTCTCGGGGGCCGACGTATTTGAAAGAATGAAAGACAGTGATCCTTTCCGTGTCTGAAGAAAAAAAACCGAAAGAACAAAAAGAATTAGCTACCAATCGGTTGCTTGATTTATTGCGGTCGCAACAAGCCGGAACACCGGATGATATTCCTGAAGCGGTAAAGGAAAAAGCTGCCAAAGAATCGCAACCGGAAGAAAAAGACGGTAAACCCATTGCTGTAACAATTGAAGATGGCGACCAAAGCAGTGCCACGGAATCACCAATTGTAGATGATAAAACCCTGGTTCCCGAGTTGGAAGATGATACAGCGGTGGACAGCGAGGAGCAGATTTCGTCCCAGGAACTCCTGGAAAGTCTAGCCGACGCCTTGAAACCGAAAGATGAACCTGTGTTACCTGCTGATGAACCACAATTGGAAGCACTGGACATCGAACAACACCAGCCCACAGCCGATCCGGATGAATTTTCTCAAAATCTTTTTGATGTATTAAAATCAAAGACCGGTACTGAAGAAACCCCGGTATCAGAAAAAATCGCCCCGGACCAGCCTGCTGCCGAGGCGGACACAGTTTCCCCGGAGGCGGGGGAAGAGGAGATACCGGATTTGACGTCGGAGACGCCGATCCCGAAGTCGGTCGAAGAACCGAAAAAAACACCGTTACCGGATCAGCCAGAATCGCTATCATTTGATGATCAGGGGCCGGGAGTAGGTGATTTACTCAGTGAAATTCAGGTCAGTTCGGCTGAGGCGATCGGAGAATCGGAAGCCAGTGAACATGAAGTTGCGCCCCATGAGTTCAATTCTCGCTTATTTGTTCCTTTGCCGCAAAGCTATTTACCAACGAAAAATGAGTTAACATTAAACTTCATCAAACGTTATTTGAATGAATCCCGGTATCGGTTTTCCATTGTTATTGAAAAAAAAGCCATCCAGGTCCTGGAATTGGAAACCACCAAGTCAGAGACCATTATTCGCTTTGCTCATTCCTATGAAGTTCCTTTCCAGGCTGGTGATGAAGTATTATACCATGTAGAAGATTTATTGGATTATATTCTGGAAAAAGAAATTAGGACGACCAATCGTAAATCTCTACACGGCGCGGTGTATTATGAAGGTGTTAATACCCGTACCAAGGTATTCCAGACTCCCGTTGTAAAAAAATCCGAAATGAAGGATTTAGTAGCCTGGAATATTAAGAAAACCATTCCCTTTAAACCGGATGAAGCGGCGATCAGTTGGGGTGCCGCTCCTGATATCGTTGATAGTAATAAACAAAGTGTCGTGGTCGGGGCTGCCGAGCGGGCGACACTGGAATCGTTAATCAGTAAGTATAAAAACTATAAAATCAAATTACGATTATTTTCCACTATTCCCATTCTGATCTGGAAAAACTTCATTCATAATTACCCGGATTTCAAAGCCGGAGCCTATGCCATTGTCTATATCGGTCATGATGCGACAACCCTGGTTGTGATCGTCAATCATGAATTTGTATTTAGCCGTGATATTGCCATGGGTGCGAATGAATTCTATGAGGCCATACAGCAGAAAATCATGACCAAGGCCGGGTCGGTGGAAATCAAGGAAGACAAGGCTGTAAAAATCATTCATGATTACGGTATTCCGCAAGAAAAGAACGGAATCATACCCAAACTCGGTATCAGTCTGTATAAACTTTCGATCTTCCTGCGACCACCGGTGGAACGCCTGGTCAATGAAATTAATCGCTCTAAAAACTATTTTACCAAGCAATTTTCCGAAATGAGCTGGGACGGTGTATTTATAGATGGAATTGGAGCCAGTTTCCCCCACATGACGACTGTGTTATCGGATAATTTGGAACTGGATGTTCAACTGATGAATCCAACTCGGTATGAAACTTTCCATTTTGATGACAATGTGACTATCCGGGAGCAGGAAATTTCCAAGTATTCTCTCAATTTTGCTCTATTGAATAATATAATTGAGACTTTCAATATTCTGCCAAAAAATACGTTGGCCAGTTACCGGTTCATTTTCTTGTCCAAATTGGCCGCCGCCTCTTCGGCCTTTATTCTGCCCTTCCTGATCACAACCTTATTCTTTTCCAATATTCAAATAAAAATGATGAATAAAGAGGTGGTTGAAAAAACAAATCAATGGGAAACATTGTCCGAACAATCTCAGGAATATTTTGATATTTTAAAGGATTTGGACATCATCGATGGATATTATAAATTGTTGAAAAACGACGGGATACATACTAAGAACGTATTAAAAATATTAAAAATTCTGTCCAACGACATTGATAAAAATATCAAGTTTACGTCTCTGGTCTTCAAGAAGGAATTGACAGCGGAAGATAAAACCGATCTTAATAATCCGAATTACTATGACAGCGTACTGGAGATAAACGGATTTGTACAGTCCGACCCGTCCCTCGCCGATATCCAATTGACCAATTTTCAGATTCACCTGGAACAAATCGGTGTATTCAATTCCATTGAACGGGAAATTAAAGAAACCAGTGAAGGAGAGGAAGAATGGAAATTATTCTTCCAGTTCAAATTGCGGTGGTAAGTCGATGAATTATCAATACACATTTTATACCATCATCACGGTTCTGATTCTGGCCATCGGTGCTTGGATTTATCAAGATATTTATGTCTACGGGAAACGTAAGAGTGAATTGCGAGCCGAGATCATTCGTCTGGATCAGAAATTCAAAGAATTATCCGATGTGAGAAATACCTACGACCAGGTCAAACAAGCATTTGATAAAAAAGTGGCCAGTTTAGACACACTACAGGGACGGGTGACGGTCGACAATAAGGAATTCCTGGAATTGATAAACTCTATCCGCGAATTAGCCGTACAAAGTAATATCAATGTTCCTACTATCCAACCGACCCTGGAAGATTCCTATCCTGCGATATATACAGGGTTGAACCTAGCGGATAAATATGTTGTCCGTTATCTGGTTCAGCTCACGCTGCGGGGCGATTATCTGACCATCGGACAATTCCTGGAAAAATTGGTCGACCATCCCAAATTATTTAATATCGGACGATTGAGCATGGACACTGAAATTGAAACGCCCGGTGTATTGTCATGCCGGCTTGTCCTTTATTCATATATGATAAAGGGAGTGTAACAGGATGTTTGGCATGAACCGTAATCAAACTATTATGTCCGTGATCCTGGTGATTCTGATAATCTACTGGATTATTGATTCGGGCATTCTTTTTCCGAATGAGGATAAAATTCTATCTCAGGAAATTGCCAAACTCACGGAACAAACGGATGTTGTAGACGATGCCCGGATCTATGCCGCTCTGACAGTAATCCCTGAAATTGAAATGGACGCAAAATGGGAGGGAGATCCGTTCTTTTACTCCACACCGACCGAAGATACTGAAGGCGGGAATATCCTGGGCCGGGTTCTGGGCGTAACAGGCGCCGGTGACCGTATAACGTTTGATTTGAACGGCATATCCTGGCTGGGGAATTCTGGGTATGCATTAATTAATGAAAGAATTGTTTCCGAAGGAGATGTTATAAATGGCTATACCGTAGCCGAAATCGCCATGAATTATGTGACATTAACCCAAGGATTAAAGACAGTTAGGCTAACACTGGATGAATAAACTTTTTACCCAACGATTGATTCTTATCATCACCTGGATTTGGGGGGCCGGACTGTTCGGTCAGGAGATGGAATTGATCAATACTTATGATGCCGGTTCAGAGATGGGCCTATCCATGCGATTTACGGAAATAATTGAATATGAGGAAGATTTATCCGCGAATCCTCCCATGCTGCGGCTGATAATCCCCAATACGTCCTTTCCCCAAACACGGTATCGCAAGGAAATCGATTTACCGCCGTTATATCGCATCACAGCCAAGCAACTGGCCACCAATCCCGTCCAAACGGAAGTAGTACTTTATTTCACGACTCTCCCTGATTATACGATTGATTTAAGCCAGGGACGGATTCTTAGAGTGTACTGGGAACCCTTAGTCCATGAAGCCCCGGAACAGGTCCGGGCTTCCCGGATATCACCCATGGAATCAACCGTTTCCCTCAATTTCAAGGACGCACCCATTATCGATTTACTGCGACTCCTTCAGGCCCAGAATAACCTGAATATTGTGGCCGGAGAAGAAATCAAGGGCACGGTGACGATTGCCCTGAATGATGTAAATCTGGGAACGGCCCTGGATGTCATCCTGAAAGTGAACGGCTATGATTGGTTTCTGCAGGAAAATATCCTTGTCATCAAACCCATTGCGACGGAGATGGAAGGATCGATGGATACACGGATTTATAAACTGGATTACGCCGATGCTTCGGCCGTCGCCAATGCCATTTCAAATGTTCTGACCAAGAAGGGAAAACTGCAGACCTTCAAAGCTGCCGTTCAGAATCCCCTTCAGGGAGGAACGACGTCCAGTCAACAGGGTGGGGCTGGGGGTGTCCTGGGAGCCGCCGGAAGTGCTACCGGTGCCACCAATGCCCAGGCTGCCGGTTTGACAGGATTAGTTGGCGGGCTGACCGGTGGTGCAACGGGAGCCAACCAACAGCAGGGCGGGGCGACCACTGGAGGATTGGGTGGTGCAGGCGGCGTAACGAATGCCGATCATATTCTTGTAACGGACGTCCATTATAATTTTCCCAAAATTGAACGATTGATCTATGCCTTGGACAAACCTGTCTCGCAAATAAACATTGCCGTCAAGTTCATCGAAACACGTTTAACCATGGATGATCGCATGGGCATCAACTGGTCTATCCGGGCCGATCTTCAGTCCCCAGCGTCCGGTTCAACGTCCGGGACGCAAACCACCGGCCAGACAGGAACCATCGGGGGGCAGACGGGAACTACGACAGGAGCCTTGGCCCAGTCAGCCTTGCTTGATATTGGTCATTTTAATGGTCTGAAGATGGCCACCTTGTCTTTGCCCGTATTTCAAGCCCTGTTGGAAGTCTTATCCACAGACGGGAAAAGTCGGTTATTACAGGAACCGTCGGTTACGGCACAGGATAATACTATGGCTACAGTGACGGTGGGAACAACCGTTCCAGTTTTGGTTCCTCAAACCCAGGGTACAACGACAGGGGGGCAGACACCGTACACATTCCAGGATGAAGAAGTGAATGTAACCTTGAATGTGTTTCCGCGTATCAATGAAGGCCGATTTATTTCCATGGCCATTGATGCTCAGATTGAAGCGATTACCGGATATACCGGACCGAATAATGATCGGCCCATTGTATCACGGCGGCAGACCCAGACCCAAGTGACGGTTGAAACTGGGGAAACACTGCTTATCGGCGGATTGATTTATGATCAGGCGGTTCAAACCCATACGACGATGCCGATCCTGGGAAAAATTCCGGTTATTAAACGGCTGTTCAATCATACCATTAATACAACCGAGCAAACGGAATTGCTTATCTTCATCACGCCAAATATTATTAAATTACACTAAATGGGAAACCAGATACAGATCTATGAATTATTGAATTTCATGCGTTCGGCGGATGCCAGCGATCTTCATCTGAATTCAAATTCACCGCCGATTCTGCGCGTTAACGGAGAATTGCGACGTACGGAATTACCAGCACTATTACCGGAAGAAGTCCATACCCTTATCTATGATATTATGAATGATGAACAACGTCGGCTCTATGAAGAAGAGTTGGAATTGGATTTTTCTTTTGAAGTAAAAGGAATGGGTCGGTTTCGCGTTAATGTTTTTCAGGAATTATACGGAGATTCAGCCGTATTACGGTCGGTGTCAACTAAAACGTTTACCTTTGAGGAATTGGGGCTTCCTCCAATCCTGAAGGAACTTGTCAGTAAGGAAAAGGGATTAATTCTGGTCACTGGTCCGACAGGCAGCGGGAAATCCACGACGTTGAATACCATGATCAATTATATCAATTCCCACATGCGTAAGCATATCATCACAATTGAAGATCCGGTGGAGTTCATCCATACCAGCAAGAAATCCCTGATTCGGCATCGCGAGGTAGGTTCAAATACAAAATCGTTTGCCCGGGCCCTACGCAGTGCCTTGCGTGAAGATCCGGATGTCATTGTGGTCGGTGAAATGAGGGATCTGGAAACGACATCTCTGGCCATTACAGCCGCCGAAACCGGGCATCTGGTTTTCGGTACGTTGCACACGATTAATGCCACCAAAACGCTGGACCGGATCATCGACCAGTTCCCTTCCACGCAACAATCCCAGATCCGTGTAATGCTGAGTGAATCGATTGTGGGCGTTGTTTCTCAGGTATTGCTGAAAAAACAGGGAGGAGGAAGGGTCGCCGCATTTGAAATCCTTATCGGGACCTCAGCCGTTGGAAATTTGATTCGAGAAAGTAAAACATTTCAGTTGCCGTCCATCATTCAAACTGGTGCCAAGATCGGCATGAAGACTATGGAACAATCCTTGGCAAAGCTGGTGAATGAAGGGTTGGTTAACAAGAGCGAGGCTCTCGGTATGGTGAGCGACCCGGTCGAGTTCAACAAGATGGTATCATCCTGATGTATAAAATAAATGATTTATTAAATGTAATGGTAGAAGCCAATGCTTCGGATTTATTCATTACTTTAGGTGCCTATCCCATGTTGAAGATATCAGGGAAAATTTTACCACTGGAAAAAGAAAAAATAATACCTGATACTATCAACAATCTCCAGGCTGAAATGTTAAATGAACGTCAATTGGAAATATTCAACAAGGAAAAAGAGCTGGATTTTACTTATAGCTTACCTGGCGTAGGTCGGTTTCGCGTGAACTTTTTCCGCCAACGGAATTCCGTTGCCTTTGTCGTACGCAGAATTATTTCTAAGATTTTGACACTGGAAGAATTGAATATGCCCGCTATTCTGTCAAATTTGGCCATGGAAGATAGGGGTTTGATTTTCGTTGTCGGCGCAACCGGTTCCGGAAAATCAACGACGATGGCAGCAATGATCGATCATTGTAATGCGAATAAAACTGCACATATATTAACACTTGAAGATCAGATCGAATTTCTAAAATCGCATAAAAAAGGCATTGTAAATCAGCGGGAAATCGGACAGGATTCACATTCGTATTTCGCAGCACTAAAAAGTGCGTTGCGCGAAGCACCTTCCGTATTATTGATCGGAGAAATCCGTGATAAGGAAGCCATGTCGGCTGCGATGAATTTCGCAGAAACAGGTCATTTGGTTTTAAGCACATTGCATGCCAATAATGCTTATCAGACCATCGAACGAATCATGAGCTTTTACCATGTTAATGAACATGAAATGATCCGGTTGCAGCTTAGTCAAAATCTGAAAGCTGTTATCGCCCAACGTCTGATTCCGACCATTGATGGGAAGCGGACAGCAGCACTGGAATTGCTATTGACAACATCTCGCGTTCGTGATGTCATTCATCGAGGGGATTTGGATGTGTTACGTCACACGATTGAGTCATCTAAAAATGAAGGAATGCAGCTATTTGATCAACATTTATTCAAGCTGGTAATGGATAAAAAGATCGATGAAGATACTGCGATCCGATGTGCGGACCGGCCAACGGATTTAAGCCTTAAATTACGGGCTGAAAATCCAATTACGACGGTTGAAAATATTGCCTTAGAAGATTAGAAAGGAATGAGAACGTATGGGGAAAAAAATTCTGATTGTTGATGATGAAGAATTCTTTATTCAGCCTATTAAAATATTACTGGAACGAAACGGTTTCGAAATTCACACGGCCAACGATGGAATGCATGGATTGCAACAGGCAAGAAAGCTACGACCTGATCTGATCATGCTGGATTTAATGTTACCCGGATTGGACGGATACCAGGTATGCCGGTTATTGAAATATGATGAGAAATTCAAAAACATTCCTGTGGTGATTGTTTCCGCCAAGGATACGGACCATGATAAACAATTGGGGATAAAAAGCGGGGCTGATTCCTATATCACCAAACCGGTCAATCCCAGCCACCTTATATCTGAATTCTCTAACTTACTTGCACAGGGGTAATGACAGAATTTTTTGTCATACTTTTTGGTCTGACCATTGGGAGTTTCTTAAATGTCGTTATTTACCGACTGCCCTTGGAGAAATCGATTGTCAAGCCCCGATCGGCCTGTCCCCATTGCGGATACGTATTGAAAGCCTGGGAAAATATTCCAGTTCTGAGTTATCTTTTCCTGCGGGGGAAATGTTCTTCCTGTAAAAACACCATTTCATCTCGCTATGCGCTGGTAGAGTTACTCACTGCCTTGATGTTCTATCTCACATACCGGGAGGTTGGTCTGACAGCAGATTTATTTGCTTATGCAATATTTATTTCCATTGTTATTGCCATTACTTTTATCGACGTCGATCATCAGATTATTCCCAACAATTTGCTTCTGGTCGGGATCATACCAGGACTCTGGCCCTGGGCTCGCAGTGGTTTTATGGATTCCTCCTATATCATTGGTGCCCTTAGCCTGGGGTTGGGTTTCTACGCCATTGCCGTTCTTGGGCAACTGGCCTTCCGCAAGGAGGCCATGGGAATGGGAGACGTGAAATATGCCGCCTTGATGGGCTTGATTTTAGGTTGGCAAGGCGGCTTGATTGCCATAGCACTGGCCTTTTTTTCGGCAGCCATGATTATTTTGGGATTAATGGTAATTGGTAAAGCAAGTGTTGGGCAGCGCATACCCTTCGGGCCGTATTTAAGCCTGGGATGCATCATTGCTCTGTTCTGGAGCCGTCCCATTATTGATTGGTACTTAACCCTGATCCTGGTATGAGGTAAACCATGGCTGCAGTACTAACAAAAAAACGCATTGGTGATATCCTGATTGATGCCGGGGCCGTTACTCAGGAACAGCTGAAAGAAGCTCTGGAGTATAAGGAAGAACATCATATATATCTTGGCAAAGCGATTGTCACTCTTGGATTTTTAACCGAAAAAGCCATGGTGGAACTACTCAGCGAGCAACTGGGTATTCCTTATCTCGATCTGACGTCCTATGAAGTTGACAATGACGTCCTGGCCCTTGTTGACCAGAAAATAGCGGAAAAGTATAAAGTATTACCGTTATTCATGATTGATGAACAACTTACAGTCGCAACCGCCGACCCGTTAAATGTACAGATGGTGGATGAATTGTCCATGATCACGCAGAAGGATATTAATCTTGTCCTGGCTACCGAAAGTGAAATTGAACGATCGATTGATTTATTCTATAGTGCTGCCCTCTACGGCCAATCCGGGACGCCCGGAGAAAGTAAAATAGTTTCCCGTGAAATCGATCAGGATACGGAAATCATCGAAGCAGTCAATATGCTCTTCAATGAAGCCATTAAAGTTGGAGCCAGTGATGTGCATGTTGAACCACGAGAACGGGATGTAAGAATCCGATTCCGTGTGGATGGAGTGTTGCAGCAACATTACACAGTTCCAAAATCCTCCACAGGACCCTTGCTGGCCCGTATTAAGGTGATGTCTGAAATGGATATTGCTGAATCACGTAGACCGCAGGATGGTCGTTTTTCACATACTGTCGGCGGGAAACGTGTCGATGTTCGTGCTTCCACGTATCCTACCGTGCATGGTGAAGTAGCCGTTATGCGTATTCTGGACCAATCCAAAAGTAAAATAGAACTTTATAAATTGGGTTTTGAAGAAGAAATTCTGGAACAATGGCGTCGATTAGTTCATCTGCCCAACGGCATTATCCTGGTTTCCGGTCCTACGGGGTCAGGTAAAACAACAACACTCTATGCCACGATCAATGTAATCAATACCACCGATGTCAATATCA
>JBHHUC010000026.1:0-26740 GCA_046861395.1 Fidelibacterota bacterium | reverse complement strand
TATTAGGTTTTAATCGAATAAACATGCGCAAAAGCCAACTATTACAAATAGTTCAACAGAAATTAACGGTCAGGAACTATAGCAAGCAAACTATTGCTTCGTACCTTTCGGCCCTCGGTCATTTTGCCGACTGGCTGATCACTCTTTCCAAAACGGATGTAAACAATCAGGTTATTGAAGAATACTTGTTCTATATAAAGAATGGGAAACACCGTTCCCGGTCCGCATTACGACAAACCATCGCCGCATTGAAAATCATGTATATCCATGTGTTGAAACAACCTGTGCCGGAGGCTCTGGAAGTCCGGATACGCCGGGAAAAACACCATCCGACAGTGTTGTCGGAAGCGGAAATTATCCGCTTGCTCAACACGCCCCAAAACCTGAAGCACAGGGTTATGCTCATGACGCTGTATTCCACAGGACTTCGCCTGAGCGAATTGTTAAACCTCAGGGTTAATAATCTCGATTTTGACCGAAACATCATCACGGTAAAACAAGGAAAGGGGAAAAAAGATCGCCAGACCATCCTGGCGGAAGGGCTGAAAACCATCCTGCGCACCTATCTTGAGCGCTATCAACCCCGGGACTTTTTATTCGAAGGACAGGCCGGGGGACGGTACAGTTCCAGCTCTGTCCAGGCCGTCATGGCTCGGGCGGTCAGAAGGGCCGGAATAAAAAAACACGCCACCGTCCACACCCTGCGCCATAGTTTCGCTACCCACCTCGTGGAACACGGCACCGATATCCGTTTTATCCAGGAATTGTTGGGTCATAAACGGTTGGAAACGACACAGATATACACGCAAATCTCCCGGGCCGCTTTGCAAAAAGTAAAAAGTCCTTTAGATTCCATCGATATTGATTCATCAGCATGACATCCCACCCCTTCCGCAAAAAATGGGGCCAGAATTTCCTGGCCGACACCAATCTGCTAAATAAAATCATCCGGATTATTGATCCCCGTCCCGAAGACCGAATCCTGGAAATCGGTCCCGGCGAAGGCGTGCTTACGGAAAAACTCCTGCCATTGGTGAAGCGGTTGGCAGTGATTGAAATCGATCCTCTCCTCATCCGGCATCTGCGCCGGCAGGAAAATTTGGCCACCGTCCATATCATCCACGGCGATGTCCTTTTCCTGGAACTGGATTCCCTGCCTTTTTCGTTGCCGGTGCGGGTCATGGGTAATATTCCCTACAATATTACGTCACCCATTTTATTCTGGCTCACGGAGCAACATGGCCGCTGGAAGGATGCCTTCCTCATGGTGCAGAAGGAAGTGGCGGAACGCCTGGTCGCCCCGGTGGGGACCAAAACCTACGGTCGCCTTACCGTGATGGTGCGATCTTTCATGGAGGTGGAACAATTATTGACCATACCGCCCGATGTTTTTATTCCCCGACCCAAGGTCAATTCGGCCATTATTCGTTTGGTTCCCCGCTCAGCACCGGCCGTATCGTGGGAACGTTATGAACGGTTCGAGAAACTGGTGGCGGCGGCCTTCAATCAGCGCCGGAAAATGCTGCGCAATTCTCTGAAGGGTTTTCAGTTGTCTCCGGCCGCCGATTCCCTGGGACTGGATCGCCGTCCCGAAACCCTTACGGTGGAGGAATTCGTGACCCTGCTGCCGGATTGAAATGTGACTGCCGCCCCTTACACCTTTAGGTGTTGAATAGGAACAAATGATTATAATGGTAATGATATACAACCCCGCTGGGGTTGGTAGGTTCTGGCAAATTACTTTCTACAGACATATTACCCCTCCGGGGTAATCGAAATATCAAGAAACCTCCAATATTCATCATGGTATTCCAGCGGATCCCGGGGGCTTATAGTCCCGCGTCGTAGGTCGGGAGATCGAATGTCTATAGCAAATGATAACAGAAGATCCCCAACGCCGTTAGGTGTTGCATAAGAAATGATGGTATGGATATGGCAACTGACATGCAACCTCTACGAGGTTGGTGGATTTTGTGATAAGCTTTCTATAGATATGTAACCCCGCTGGGGTTATAGGAATGTCAACTAACAGATAAATACCCCCAATTCTGACGAAATATCGCTTTTGTTTAAATCCATGATAATGAATCTTCGTTGGTAAAAAACGATCCCAGCGGGATCGAATGTCTATAGCAAACGTTTATGCAATAAACCCCAACGCCGTAGGTGTTGAATGGGAACAGTTGATTGTAATAATACGAATGATATACAACCCCGCTGGGGTTGGTGGGTTCTGGCAATCTGGTGGCTACAGACATCTAACCCCTACGGGGTTATTAGCGTATATCCTACCGCTTTGAACTATGGGGTTAATAAAATATCAAGAAATATTCTATACTTTCCTGTATTTTGCTGTGATTTAACAGACTGGAATTTGTTCTGGCAAAGAAAGATTCCGTAGGAATCGAATGTCTATAGCAAACGTTTATGTAAAAAACCCCAACGCCGTAGGTGTTGAATGGGAACAGTTGATTGTAATAATACGAATGATATACAACCCCGCTGGGGTTGGTGGGTTCTGGCAATCTGGTGGCTACAGACATCTAACCCCAACGCCGTAGGTGTTGCATAATAAAAGATTATTTGGATAATAACAAATGGCATACAACCCCGCTGGGGTTATAGGAATGTCAACTAACAGATAAATACCCCCAATTCTGACGAAATATCGCTTTTGTTTAAATCCATGATAATGAATCTTCGTTGGTAAAAAACGATCCCAGCGGGATCGAATGTCTATAGCAAATGATTATGCCAAAAACCGCAACGCCGTTAGGTGTTGCATAAGGGCGGATTTCCCGACCGAATGCCCATCCCTCAGACATTTGAGAGTTTTCCGTGATCCTTAAATTTCCTCATGTTTCCCTTGCGCTAAAATGATAAAGCCCTCTATTTTTAGATGATGCGAAATTCACCTAACAAACTTATCCTGTTTTGTCTCCTTTTCGTCGGTGGGACCTATGGCCAATTCCAATCCATTCAGTTGACCCTGGATGACAGGATGCTGCGGGACAGTGATCGCCAAGCTCTCCTCACTCTGGAATCGGAAGTCAGTCGTCTATTCACCCAAAACATATGGGATGAGGATTATTCCGACCTGGCTCTTCGTCCTTCCATTTCCCTTATTTTTGAAAATACGACCGCTAAAGGCGCCATCACCGTTTTTCAATGCCAGGCCCTCTTTTCTGTCGGTCTGGATCAGCGGTATTTGGATAAATCGGTGCAGTTTGTGTATAATAGTTCTTCCTCTTTGTATTTTGATCCGGTCGTATTTGATCCTTTGACCAGTTTTCTGGGTTATTATGCCTTTATTCTGCTGGCTGGCGAAATGGATACCTATGATCCCCTGGCGGGAACCGGGGCCTACGAACAGGCCCGCGAAATTGCAATGCGGGGAATTATTTCAGAATACAATAAGGGATGGGAAGCGCGTCTCAATCTGATAGACGAACTCAGCTCCAATTTCGGTCTGCGCCGGGCCAAGTTTGCTTTTTATTATGGATTGGATCTGATCAAAGACGGAGAATTGCAGGAAGCGGCCAATCAGTTTAACCATTTCATCCAGGGATTGAAAGAAGCCCTGAATGCCTCCCCGCGGGAAAGATATACCTTATATTTTATGAATTCCCACGCCAACGAAATCGCGGATGCATTGCAAATGCTGGGATTAAAAGATCACCTGGAGGAAATGATTTTACTGGATCCCGATCATGAGGATCGCTACGGCGCGGCCTTGGATCAAATGTCCGAATAAAATTTTCGCCTTAGCAGATAATAAGCCACGACAATACTTCCGGAATACATTTTACCCATGATTTCCCGATCTGTTCTGTTCCGTAAGCGCTGAACCTTCCGACGTTTTCGTCGGATATAACCGGGATGGAAAACAACCCACACCAATGCCCGAAGGATCCCCGCAATATGATTCCAGTCCCGCTGAATAAGGGCATAAAGCAGGGCCAGCAATTCCAGGCCGAAACGAATGGGGAATAAATAAATCGTAGCTGGCAAACGATAATTCGTCAACAGCATAACAAGTGAGTTACGGTGGTTCAGATAATATTTTTTCGCGGATGTAGCCGGCAGGGTGACGGCATTTTTATGATATACAACGGAGGCCGGCGCGGAACGAACTGTATAGTTCATGAGGTGAAACCGCCAGCAAAGATCAATTTCTTCCATGTGAGCAAAAAAGGATTCGTCAAAACCACCGGCGGCTTTGAAGACTGCCGCCCGGACTGCCAGGGCCGTGCCGGAGGCCCAGAAAATAGGAATAGAATCATCGTATTGTCCTTTGTCTTCTTCCAGGGTAGTAAATATCCTGCCCCGAGCAAAGGGAAAACAGAACATATCCATTTCACCGCCGGCACCGCCGGCATAATCGAATAAATCCCGTTGGTAATAATTCTTGATTTTCGGCTGTACGGCAGCCACTGCAGAATCATGAGTAAATATATTCACCAGGGGTTCCAGCCAGCCTGGATCCTGAACCGTATCATTGTTAAGAAAGACCAGGATGTCCCCCTGGGCCTGAGCCGCACCCGTGTTACATCCCCCGGCATATCCCCGGTTTTCATCATTTTCCACGACAATAACGGAAGGAAATGATGTTTTAATTGTGGCAACGCTGTCATCTGTGGAAGCATTATCGACTACAATGATTTCCCGATCCGCGTACCGGGTTTGCAGCAATGAGGATAAGCATTCCTCCAAAATGTCCACCCCGTTCCAATGGGGAATGATGATTGAAACCATGCGGGACGGCTTATCCAAGACGGAGACGGGTCAGTCCGAATTCTGTCCCGATTGAATGTCGCTCAGCAGTTTTTTAGCCCGTGTGTCACTGGGATTACGTTCCACCCAATCGGACAGCACCATTTGGGCTTCCTCCAACCGGCCCGTCTGGCGATAGGCATGGACCAGGGCAGACACAATTTCAGAATAATTACGCTGCCAATCATTCCATTGTCGCTGTGTCATTCCCGTCCGATTCAGGCCCTTGGCTTCCACTTCATTTTCCCGGGCCTTGAATTCATTGTAAAGCGATTCGAAAACCGCCGTGCCTTCTTCCGGTTTTTCCAGTTGTTGCATATAGGAATATCCGTACCGCATGCGATCGGCGATGGTAATATCCTTCCGTGTCAGTAAATCTTCGATGATGGCTTCCAGTTTTTCCGGGGCATCGGTGTCATAATATAATTGCCCGATCTGGAAGTAAAGATCCTTGGAATCCATGGCGATGGTTGCCGCCGGAATATTCGCTTCCATTTTATCCATGATTTCAAGGATTTTCAATCGGAGCTGTTCCGTTTCAGCATCGTCACCGGCCTCCCGTGCTTTCTGGAACTTGAAATAATAGTGTACCGCTAATTGCATGTAGGCCGAACGGTAATTCTGCAGCAAACGAATGATCTGGGGATTGTAATACACATCTTCATTGCCCAGATTCCGGAATAGATAACCGGCCTGATATTCCCGGGACATGGTCCGGATATCAGGATTATTCACATTCTGTAGTGACGAGGGCGTGAATTCGCGTGACCAGCTCACATCCCCGATATCTGTCATTAGATTTTCATACATTTTATCCGGATCGATGGCATCCACCTTATGTCCTATCAGGTGGAAGGTCAGACCTTCCATAGCGAGGTATTCTTCCAATCCCAACCGGTTGGACGGTGAAACGGTGACGGCAAAATAAATGGGGAAATTCCACTGGCTGTCGGAGATGATACGTAGAATCATCATATCCTGGACTTTCAACGCCTGGCCGGCATAGGTCGGTTTCAGCGTCCATTCCAGGTATCCTTCAGTATTCAGCGGATCATTCTTCACGGGAATCCGAATTTTCTGCGCCTTCCATGGCGTGAGGCCTGAAGCCAGGTCCTTTATCTGATTATCGTCAAGATTGATGAATCGCTCGCCCGGGGGACGGGAATCGCGCAATTGCTTGATGTACCACGGCGTATTTAACAGACTCAGGTTAGCCACCGTAACATCTTTGCGGATGCCTTCCACTTCCTGTAAATACCAGAGCGGGAAGGTATCGTTATCACCATTGGTGAAAATAATCCCGTTGGGTTCACAGGACTGTAATAAGTTATAGCTGTAATCCCAGGCGACATAATTACCGCTGCGGTCATGTTGATCGTAATTGACCTGCAACATCACACCGGGTACCGTTATAAACAGGAGTCCGGCCACGGCCATATTCATGCGGGTCGCCAGTTGTTTGTCAGAAAAGAAGGATTTCAGCTTTTCCATTACCGCGGCGATACCCACCCCAATCCAGACGGAAAAGGCGAGAAAACTGCCCACATAGGAATAGTCCCGTTCCCGTGGCTGGGGATTATCCTGATTCAGATAAATAATAACGGCTAAGCCGGTCATGAAAAAGAGTGTAAAGATGGACAGCGCTTCCTTTTCATCGCGGTAAAAATGATAAATCATTCCTCCCATTCCCAGGAGAAGGGCCAGGGGTAACCCGAATTGATTCCAGTCCACACCGTCCTGCCGATTATTGGCCCCAAAAGGCGTAACGCCCGGTTCCGTGGCCGGCCCCCGTCCGGCAAACTGCCACAGGAAATACCGCCAATACATTTTTTTTACCTGGTAATTCCAGAAAAAATCCCATTGTTTTTCCGGCTGGTAGAACATGTATTTCCGTTTTTGCAGGGCACTGTATTCCCGTCCCTGGGCAGGCGGACCGCTGACTTCATGAATGGGCGGCAATCCGTTAAATTTCCGTGGTAATTGTCCGATTTCTCCGTATTGTTCCCGTTCCAGGTAGGAGATGGCGGCGGAAATGGTTTCAGGGTTATTTTCATCAATGGCCGGATCCTGGTTGGACCGGATAAAAATTACCGAATAACTGGAATAGCCGACGAGAATCAACACTACCGATGTGAGCATCGTGGACAGAAGACGATGGCGCGTCATGATGGCCCAGACCATGGCCACAAAGATCAGAATAATCACGGCAGCCAATCCATAGAGACCGATATATTTCGCCAGCCGCGGCAGGCCCTTGATAATGCCGTTATGGATGACGATGAACGTCAGGCCGGTAATTCCCATCATGATCAGGAATGTTTTCCATTCGAAATCCAGTTTCCGGAAATAAATGATCAGGGCAATGAAGGGCAGGGCCAGGAGATTCAGTAGATGAACACCGGTGGCCAACCCCAGCATATAGGCAATCAGGAGGATATATCGTTCACTTCCCTTTTCGTCGGCATGTTCCGACCACTGCAGGATCAGCCATACCACGATGGCCGTGAACAGGGTGGAAATGGCATAAACTTCCGATTCCACGGCATTGAACCAATGACTATCGGTAAAGGCAAAGGTCATTGCAGCCACAAAGGCCGAACCATAGGTGATTACGGCGTTGTCCATATCTCGGACCTTGCCCCGCCAGTGGACAATTGTCTGGGCGATGATCAGGTACAGAAACATGACGGCAAAGGCACTGGCAATGGGTGACATCAGGTTCACCCGGAAAGCAATGTCGGGATTCACCGGCAACATGGAAAAGACCCGTCCCATGATCAGGAAGAGGGGACTTCCCGGAGGATGGGGAACACCCAGGATGTATGATGTGGCAATGAATTCACCGCAGTCCCAGTAGGAGACGGTGGGTGCCATGGTCAGGAAATAGACAATAAATGAGAACAGCAGGGCCAGTCCTGCCAATATTCTATGCAGTCGCGGATAATTCACGATGTTAAATCCTTTTGCTTCCGGTTTGCTTCTGATTGTTTCACCTGCCGGTAAACTGATTTCAATTCCCGCAGGATATCATCCAGATATTGATCTTCTTCGTCCGTTAAATTTCCGTCCATGCGCTTGAACAGCATATCCAGCATATCGATATTGGTGGCGGCCTGTTGCATGTTCACTTCAACCTTTCCGGACAGAGGGTTTTCGGTCTGTCCCAACCCCACCCAGACGCTGTGGACAATGGAGGACACCAGTTGATTGAATAAATCCGATTCCGTATATTTGCTTTCAAGAGCCATGATTTTCCTAACGGCGTGATTGGTAATAAGTTTCTGTTTTCCGTGGCTAATTCTGTATAGAAACCGGTGAATTTAGCCGAGTTTGGCGACCGGTCATAATTTTAAATCCCCGACTTACCGGCAAGTCCGTAGAATGTCCGGACCGGTACATTATCACGTCACCGGTGAAAGCGGGCCTATGTTACATGCCCAAAAAGCAGCAGGAGATGGATGATATTAACGGATGAGCTCTGCGGCGTGGTGATTATCGGTTAAAACTCTATTTATCATATTTTACTTCTTCTATCCTTCTAAACTCTAATTTTATGTCACCCGAGTCCCGCGTCCGTAGCAGCGGGGGTTAGACCATCATTTTGAAACTTTGTCAAATCCAGTTATCAACTGTACTCTTGTAATATTATCCGTCAATACAATATTTACTGTTATTGGAATTAGTATATTTCCAGAATTATACATGTAATGTGGAGAAATTCCTAATCCAACACCGTATTCTGAAAAATTTGGTCCCATGCTAAAACCATAACTATTTGGTCTTCTTACTCCTATATATCCCCAGTATTCCCACCTTGGATCTCCTTGTTCAACTGCACCCATAAAAAGTCCAGACTCAGCGAAGCCTATAAATTTATTGTGAGATGGGACATATCTAACATCTACTTTCCATCCAAACAAACTATAGATGGATGCATCTACAACGTCATCCATTAATGATTTTGGTAATGTGGATATTCCTACTCTTGGACCAAAATAACCAACTTCTAAAAAACTATCCATTAAAGGATCACTACTCTCCGAATCTTGAGCTATTAGAATAAATGGCATTATAAGAATAAAAATTAATACAATTCTATTCATTATTTCTCCATATGTAAAATGATGGTTATACTAATAATTATACCGAATTAATTTATGGCACTGAATCACGATATTTAGAATTATTATCGCTATAACAGGCCTCATCGTTGAATATGAAATAGTCTTTACTGTGGATCTCTTAGGCAAAATATCATTCCCTACTAAAATTCCGAATATCAATCCGACTGTTCTTTCTGAACGTTCTCAACCCTCCGGCATCATAAACAGAATCGTCATTCTGGTTCGGTGTAATGTAAAACTTTTCAAAACAATAAACAAGGCAGACGTGTGTACCACAGGAACAGAGGAACGTATTTTCAACCAGTTAGGATGGTCGGGCAAGCCGGTGTAAAATCCGATTGCGGGTGTGAATTACGCCTGTGGAATTACACGGTTTCATCCTTCATGACATAGATCAGCGAACTGGAATTTTCCCATCGCAACAGGGCCGTCAGCCAGGACCAGAAACCGATGGCAAATCCCCGCCATAGACGGCCGTTTGATTTTACCGACTTTTCCGTCAGCAGGGACACATAAAAGGGATCGAAAGGCATGCCTGTCACACGGGTGATGGTCAGTCCGGCCTGCGCCGCGAGGTGACGCATGGCCCGTGGGGAAAAATGAACCAGGTGTCGCGGGACATCCCAGGCCGCCCACGCCGAACCGTAATACCGGGCATCGGTGCCGGTGTAATTGGGTACGGCAACAATCAGGGCGCCGTTATGTTTCAGGATACGCTTGAGCTGCGATATTACAGCCACCGGATCAGGGACATGTTCCAACACGTGCCACAGGGTAATAACATCAAATTGGTCCCGATCCAGGGTTGTCAGATCGGCAGTGTCCAACACCGGGGTTCCCAGCAAACGTGTGGCCTTACGCCGGGCCGATTCTCCGGGTTCAAGACCGGTTACGGTCCAGCCCTGTTGTTGACAAACATGGAGAAATTCTCCGGTGCCGCAGCCGAAATCCAGGATGGTCCCCTTGATGAGGCCGGCCCTATCTTCCATGAAGGTTCGTTTGCGACGCAAAGTGTAGCGGCGTACTATTTTATACAGTATTTCAATCAATCCGGTGCTTTTTCCGGAATGGGCGATGTATTCTTCACTTTCGTAGAAGGTCGCAATTTCACCGGCCTCCGGTTGTGGGGATGTGGCACAGGCTCCGCAATCAGCACATTCCAGAATATCAAAGGATGATTTGGTAACCAGAAAATCGACGCATGAATGTTTGTGGGTCAAGGTATTCGAACCACAGACGGGACAGGCGGAGATGATTTTCATCGCTGCCCCATCAGGCAATGTTCACCAATTTCAGTTTGTCCTGATATTCAGCCAGGAAACGACGGCGAAGTTCTTCATGTTCAGCTGAACGCAGGTGGGGATCTTCCTGCACAATGTCAAAGGCTGCCTGGCGGGCCTGGCGAATCAATTCACCGTCGGCCACCAGATCGGCAATTTTATATTTGATAAATCCGCTCTGCCGGATACCGAAGAATTCACCCGGCCCGCGTAACTTCAAATCTTCATCGGCAATTTTAAAGCCGTCGGTGGTGCTCTCAATGATAGCCAGCCGGCGGTCAGCCAGATCATTGCTATTGCGGCGCACCAGGACACAATAACTTTTTTCTCCGCCCCGACCCACGCGACCCCGCAATTGGTGGAGTTGAGTCAGGCCGAACCGGTCCGCGTGTTCAATGATCATGACGGTGGCATTGGGAACATCAATGCCGACTTCAATCACTGTGGTGGCCACCAGAATGGGAATCCGGTTCTGGGAAAAGGCCAGCATGACAGCATCCTTTTCCTCTTTTTTCATGCGTCCGTGAATCAGCCCTACCTCCAATCCCTGAAAGACGGTCCGGGCCAGGGTGTCCCGATCCTCCGTGGCGGCCGCCAGGTCCGATTTTTCTGTTTCCTCCACCAGGGGATAGACAATCATACATTGCCGTCCGGCCTTTACTTCCTGCCGGACGAAGGCATAGACCTTTTCCAGGCGGGGCGGGTCCACCACCGTAGTCCGCACGGGAATCCGGTCCCGCGGTAGTTCATCGATGACGGATACATCCATGTCACCGTGATAGGACAAGGCCAAGGTGCGGGGGATGGGCGTGGCCGTCATGGTCAACACGTGAGGATGGTATCCTTTATCCGTCAGATTTCCCCGCTGTTCCACACCGAAACGATGTTGTTCATCAATGATTACAAACCCCAGTTCCTGGAACCGGACATCTTTCTGAATGAGGGCATGCGTCCCCACCAGAATCTGGATGCGGCCGTCGGCTACGGCAGCCAACAGGGGCTTCCGTTCCGCCACTTTCATATTGCCCACCAGCAAGGCGGCGGTGATGCCTGCTTTTTCGGCCAGGTCATGGATGGTGGCAAAATGCTGGTGCGCCAGAATTTCGGTGGGTGCCATGAAGGCTACCTGACAGCCGTTGCCCAGGGCCATGACCGCTGCCAATAACGCCACGATGGTTTTACCGCTACCCACATCGCCCTGTAAGAGACGATTCATGACCACCGGTTTTCCCAGGTCGTGACGAATTTCCTTCAGGACTCGCTTCTGTGCCCCGGTGAGTTCATAGGGAAGTTGATCCAGCACCCGTTGGAAATAGGGTCCCAGATCGGTGAGAGGCCGCGTTCTTTCCCGTTTTTTCGCTTCCCGTCTCAGAGCCATGAGGAGTTGGAGGAATAAATGTTCGTCGAATTTCAACCGGCGCACGGCAGTGGCCAAAGCTTCCGGTGTGGGAGCAAAATGGATGCTTTTCAGGGCCTCAGCCAGGGGAATCAAATCATGGGTGCGTAGCAATCCCGGGGGTAACAATTCAGGAACCGGCGGGAAATGAGCAGCGATTGTATGATGAATCCGCCGCAGGGAACGATTATCCAGTCCGGCGGATTTCATGGCCTGCGTGAGAGGATAGAGGGGAATGATTTTCCCCGTATGAATGGGATCATCATCCTTTTCCAGACGATCCAGTTCGGGATGGACCATCTGGAGTCCGTTATAGTATTCTACTTTACCGTGGACGGCGATCTGATCCCCTTTTTTCAGGATTTTACTCCAGTAGGAAACACCGTTGAACCAGACCAGTGTCAAGAGGCCGGTACCGTCTGTCATGACGGCTTCGAAAATGGTTTTCTTCCGCGTCCGTCGTTTGCCACAGATTTCAATGTGTCCCACCAAGGTGGCAGCCTGTCCCGGCTGGAGGTGTCGGATTGCCGTAATCGTGGTACGGTCCAGGTGACGGCGGGGGAAATAGTATAGAAAATCAGCAATGGTTTCAATCCCCTGCTCGTGAAGCACTCTGGCACGGGCAGTACCGATACCGGGAAGATTTGACACCGGAGATTGAAAGGTATAAGGCATGGAATTAACCGGCAAACATCCTGTTTACCGCTGGTTATTTAAATTCTTTGCGATAGGTATAGGCGATTGTTTTACTTTCTTCCGGTTGCAGTTCCAGGGGGAAATGAATGGTGGACGCATCATCTTTAATATAAAGGGTTGTTTCCCCCCGGATGACCCAGTCGCCGGTGATATGTTCCACGACATGGACCTGCACCGGTTCATCGCGATGGTTCGTGACGTTGATTTCCACCGTACCCTCTTCGGCCTTCCGCTGACGATCATAATTCAGAATGGTTCGTTTCCCAATAACATCGAAGGCCCGGCCAGCCTGGAGCTCGGCCGTTTCTTCCCGGGGAATCTGCTTCAACAGGTCTGAGCCGGCAAAGGTGAGAAAACCATTTTCATCCCGGAAATATAATTCCACCTTTCCCTGGGGCAGGGGAATGCCCAGGGCATTGTCTTCCGTATTCCGGATGGACAGGCGAACAGTCAGAGGTTCTTCACGCCGGGAGCGTTCCGTATTCTCGAATACATAGGTTTTCGTGAAATGAATGGTACGCGGTTCATATAATTTCATGGAAATGGTCTGGTTGGGTTGCAGGCGGTGTTTCCCTTCAATTTCATAGATATGGAAATCTCCCAGTTCGAGATGCTCCGGCACGGCGGAATCCGATTCCCGGGTCATGGCCGGCAGGGATTTCGCCCCGCCGCGAAACATGGGTCGGGGCCGGGCTTCCCGGGCCAGATTGCCTTCCACCAAGCGCAGACGCAGGCCGGTGAAATCCATGTTCCCCGTATTGCTCACCAGGGCCACCGGAATAAATTCCGCCTGATCCGATTTATCCTGCATGATGAGGCGATAGGATGTATCCCAGGTCAGGCCGTTGGTCAGATAAAAGAGATTTCCGGTTGCTGTATTCTGTCCCGTGACATAAATATTCCACACCAGTTCGGGCGTGTATTGAATTTCCGTCAGTTGATCCTCAAATTCAAAATAATCCGCCATTCCCAGCATGATGGTGCGGATGGAATTTCGGGTCTGAAGGACGAGTGCTTTTTGGTTGATATCCAGCAGGGTACCTTCAATGGTCTTATTATCATGAATCTTCACCCGAATGTCGGTTCCGATTCGGTCCCGGTAATAATCTTCGGCGGAAAAGACGGCATCATCGAAACGTTGGGAATACACCATGCCATCCTCCAGGGTAAGAAAGGGAGAATCACGGTGAATCTGGTCCGAAAAATCAGAATAGGTTACCGTATTAAATCCCTCCTCCACTGACCAATGAACCGGTTGATTGACTAGGGCAATACCGTCCTTGTAAATGGTGATCGTGGCATTATGGGATTGGGAATATGCCACGACACTCAGACTGAGTACTACCAGAATATTTCTTCCGAATTTTCCCATAAAAATCTCCCTGCTTAGAAAATCACTAACGCAATAATTCCAGATTTGACCGGACTTTATCCAGCTCATCTTCCATGCTCACGAGCTTTTCCCTTTCGTGGTTTACCACTTCTTCCGGGGCCCGGGTTACAAATTTTTCATTCCCCAGCTTGGCCTTGATTCCCCGAATGAACCGTTCCAGCTCTTCCTGTCGCCGGGTCAGCCGTTCCGTTTCAATTCCAAGATCAATCAATCCTTCCAGAGGAATGAAGACTTCCATGGACTGGACTACGGCCACGGCGGAATGGGCCGGTTTTTCCTGCTCCGATCCGGCCGTCATCGATTCAACCCGGGCCAGGGGTTTCAGGATGGCAGCATAATCCTCCAGGAAACGCCGTTGTTCTTCTGTACACCGGATGACAACCTGAGCCCAGCGGGCCGGAGGAACATTCATTTTAGACCGGATGGTCCGAATGCTGGAAATGACATCTTTTAACGTATTCATCCTGGCTTCGGTTCCCGGATCACGCCAGGCGGCGTTACCGACAGGCCAGGAACTCACCATGAGATCCGGTTCATCCTCGCCTTTGAAGGTGGACCATAATTCTTCCGTGATAAAGGGCGCAAAAGGATGCAAGAGGGCGAATACCTGTTTCAGCACCAGGACGGCCACGGCCAGAGCCGTTTCCTTTTCTTCCTGGCTTTCACCCTGGAATCGGGTCTTGGCCATTTCAATATACCAGTCACAAAAATCATTCCAGGTGAAATCGTAAATCACTTTGGCAGCTTCGTTGAAATGAAAACGGTCCAGTTGATCATTGACACCCTGGATGGCATGTTGCAGGCGGCTTAGAATCCATCGTTCCGGCAAATCCAGTCCGGTGGGATCAACCCGCCGGGAGGGGCGTCCGGTTTCCGGCAGATTCATGGTCACAAAGCGGGTGGCATTCCAGAGTTTATTCATGAAATTTCGTCCCACTTCCAGCCGAGATTCGGTAAAGAGAACATCCAGTCCCTGCGGCGCCATTAGCATGATACCAAAGCGTACGGCATCGGTGCCATATTTATCGAAAAGATCAAAGGGATCGGGAGAATTTCCCAGCGACTTGGAAAATTTTCGTCCCTGTTCATCGCGGAGGATGCTAGTGAAATACACATCACGGAAGGGAACGTCACCCATGAATTCATACCCGGCCATAATCATGCGGGCCACCCAGAAAAAGATAATGTCCGGGCCTGTAACCAGCGTGTTGGTAGGATAATAAAATTGCAACTCAGCAGTCTTTTCCGGCCAAGAATGCACGGCAAAAGGCCAGAGCCAGGAACTGGCCCAGGTATCCAGGACGTCGGTGTCCTGCACTAAATCGGTCTGACCGCAATGAGAGCACTGCTCCGGCGTGGTCACGGCTACCGTCAGTTCACCACAGCCGGTACAGGTGTAGACCGGTATCCGGTGTCCCCAGCGCAATTGCCGGCTGATACACCAGTCCTTGATATTTTCCATCCAGTGATAATATGTTTTGACCCAGTGGTCCGGATGAAACCGGATCCTGCCTTCTTTCACGGCAGTGATGGCCGGTTCGGCCAGGTCCGTTATTTTCAGGAACCATTGTTCCGACAGATAGAATTCAATGGGAACCTGGCCCCGCTCCGAATATCCCACTTTGTGGGTGTAAGGGTCGGTTTTCACCAGAAAGCCATTCTGTTCCATATCGGCCAGGACAGCGCGGCGGGCATCTTCCCGGGTCAGTCCCCGGTAGGAAGTTGGAACGACCTCGTTCAGGGAGGCGTTCGGATGCATGATATTGATGAAGTCCAGGTCATGTTTCTGACCTAGGATAAAATCATTGGGATCATGAGCCGGGGTGACTTTCACACAGCCGGTGCCGAATTCAGGATCCACAAATTCATCTGCAATGACAGGTATGAGCCGGTCCACCAGCGGCAAACGCACCGTCTTCCCAATCAAATGACGATATCGCTCATCGTCGGGATGAACCGCCACCGCCGTATCGCCCAGCATGGTTTCGGGACGGGTAGTGGCCACCACAACAGATTCGTCACTACCTTCGACCGGGTAACGGAAATACCACAGTGAACTGTTCACTTCCCTGTGAATGACTTCTTCGTCACTGATGGCGGATTGGGAAACGGGACACCAGTTCACCAGTCGTTTCCCGCGATAAATCAGGCCTTTTTCATAGAGGTGGACGAAGGCTTCCAGAACAGCCCGGGTATAGGCGGGATCCATGGTAAAGCGCTCTCGCTCCCAGTCACAGGAACAGCCCAGTGTTTTCAACTGGTTGATGATAATGCCGCCGTATTTTTCTTTCCATTCCCAGGCATGGGCCAGGAATTCATCTCGTGAAATGGCGTCGGGGTCAATCCCCTTTTCTTTCAACATGGACGCGACCTTGGTTTCGGTAGCGATGGAGGCATGATCGGTGCCGGGAATCCAGCACGCTTCATATCCGTCCATACGGGCCTTCCGAATGAGAATATCCTGCATCGTATTGTTCAGGACATGCCCCATGGTCAGCATTCCAGTAACGTTGGGCGGCGGAATGACGATGGTATAGGGTTGTTTATCTGGATTGGCGGTGGAATGAAAATACTGTTTCTCCTGCCAGTAAGTATACCATTTGGATTCAACCACCTGCGGTTGATAGACTTTTTCCAGCTCACATTTCATAGGGGAAAATTTCCTTATTTCGTCAGCGTTCCAGTACCAGACTGAACGCCGTCGTCAATTTCAACACATTCTTATTCGCGCGGATGAGGTTTTTCGTGATTAATTCGCAGAGATTGTGCATGACTTTATAACCCGTTTTTGGATGATGTTCACAAATATCAAAAATATCATCACGCATGATTTTCATGAAGACACAATCGGTCGTGGCTTTGACGCTGGCCGTACGCCGGTCGTCATCGGCAAACAACGACATTTCACCCATGAAGGGATGCATGGTATGATCCAGCCGGGTCAGGGCTTTTTCCCGGTTATCCGTTTCACCCTTGTTCACATGCAGGGTCAGGGCCTGTATGATTTCCACCGACCCGTCAATCAGTAGAAAGATGGAATCGCCCTTTTCGCCTTCGGTGATGAACTGCTGGCCGGCAGGGATTTCAATCCGTTTTGCCCGCTGACAGAAAAGATCGATTTCGTCAGACGTCAGATTCTTAAAGATCAGAAAGGGTTTTAGTAATGCTTTGTGATCAGTTTCAGGGGATGACAATGGCGCCTTCTCCTTCCTTGATTTGGTAGGAATCGTCCGGATTAATGACTGTCGATACCCGGCTTTCTTCACTCAGGGGAATGCCTCCTTCTTTCAACTTGCGTTCTATGAAGGCATCCAGGGCCGATGTATCCGAAGACAGGATTTCGCCGATTCCAAGGTTTTCATCTTCCGAATACAGTCCAATCAGTATCCAGTGGTTGGTGCGGCGGAAATGATCAAACAGATCGGTGAATGTCTTACCCACGAATTCCGAGGGAATGGGAACCCGCTTAAAGCGCGAAGGTGACCGGTTATCCATCAATTTGGCAACTACCTGCGGAATACCCGGGTCCACCACATGAGCCGCCACCATGAAAGAACTGAAATCATCGCTTAGGACGACTTCATCGGCATTGGCCCGTTTCAGGTGCGTCATATTTCCCGGATCAGTAATATAGGCCACCACGCGCAGGTTCGGTTCAATGCTCTTGATTGTCAGAGTGGCCAGGATGGTTTTTTCATCGGGACTGGTGATGGATGTATCAATCAGATTGGGAATGATCATGACGGCTGCCGCTTCGGATAGGTTGGCCCGTTCCAAAATAGTTTCATTAGTAAAGTCGCCAGCCACCCAGTGGATATCCAGTTTGCGGAAATGGGTCCGGATGTGACTGATCTGATCTTCGGCCAGTTGGTTGATCAGCACTACATCCAGGGAACGTTCTTCCACCAGATATTCCAGGGATTCCATGATTTGATCGGCATTGTCATTCCAGCCGCAAATAATTATATGCTTTTTCGTGGTTACATTTTCCAAACCTTTTCCCTCCCGGATACGTTGCGCGACAAAAATAGATGAAATGGTAGCCGTCAGCATGGAAACAAGGGAAATACCGGCGAACATGATCAAAAAGGCGACGACCCGGCCCGGCAGGGTTACTGGATAGAAATCACCGTAACCCACTGTGGTCATCGTAACAATCGCCCACCAGAAAGGGTTCTCGCCTTTTGAAATTTCACCTGTTTCCACCAGGCGCAGCACAAAGCCACCCGCCATCATTACAATGAATATGCCGGCACCAATTTGAAAAAACGGGTTACGAATTAATGATTTAAGCCAAATTCGCATAGATAAAAATTTAACCTCAATGGCCCGTTTCTGGTAGTGAGGAATGAAAGAATATGGGGAGGATCAGAACGATATTACCGCAGTGGTTCGAGCTGCGCCACCGTTTCAATATGCGGTGTATGGGGAAACATGTCAACCACGGAAATCTCTCGTAACCTATAACTCCTTTTTTGCAGCAGGGCCACATCCCGGGCCTGGGTGGCCGGATTGCAGGAAATATAGACAATGCGTTTCGGTGCCAGCTTGGGAATCAACTTCACCAGGTCCTCGTGCAGACCGGCCCGGGGTGGGTCCAGGACAATGACATCCGGCGGCGGATATTGGTGGCGGTTCGTTCCCTTCAGATGATGGTCCAGGTTGGCCCGAACAAAATATGTGTTTTTTACATCGTTGGCGATGGCGTTACGCAGGGCGTCCTCAATGGCCGACTGGATGATGTCAAAACCATACACTTCCTTGGCCTGCTCTGCCAGAAAGAGGGAAATACTACCTGTTCCGCAAAACAGGTCCCACACTGTTTCCTGTCCCGTCAAGGCCGCTTTCTCCAGGGCAATATTGTATAGCACTTCTCCCTGCCGGGTATTGGTCTGGAAAAAGGAATTAGCGGAAATCTCAAAAGTCAGCGGACCAATTTTTTCCCGAATGACAGGAGAACCGTGCAACACAATTTCATATTCACCGAAAGCCACATCGGCCTTCCGCGTGTTCACATTATTGATGATGGACGTGATTTCCGGCATTTCTGCCGTCAGGCATTGCACGATGGGTGATAACAAATCCGTATTCTCATAGGACGTTACCAGATTCACCATGATATCACCTGTACGAACCCCGAACCGCAGCATGACATGGCGCAGAAAACCGATATGGGTTTTGGGATCGTAAGGTTTCAATCCTGTCTCCAGAGCGGTACGGCGAATGAGCTGAATGATGCGATTGCCCGGTTCCGGTTGAATATGGCAAGTATTAATATCCAGTATTTTGTCAAAGCGACCGGGAATATGCAATCCCAACGCGAAGGGATCAGCGGTCAGGCCTACATCCTTTTTCTCGAACCAGCGCCGGCTGGAGACAGTGAATTCCATTTTATTCCGGTAGTTGAAGATGGGATCGGCTCCCACCACCTGATCGATGGGCACTGGAGAAATGCCGGCCAGACGCTGAAAGGCATCCTCCACTTGCTGGCGTTTCTGTTCCAGTTGTTCGGGATAAGCCAGATGTTGGTGTTTGCAGCCGCCGCAGGTGGGAAAATGTTCGCAAATGGGATCGGTATGGGCCGGGGATTCCTTTTCCACGGCCAGAATTCTGGCTTCGGCATAACCTTTTCGTTTCTTATAGATCAGAACCCGCACCGTCTGTCCGGGCAGTCCCTGGCGCACAAAAACAACCATATTTTCATGGCGACCGATCCCCAGCCCGCCATAGGCTAGGGCATCAATGTTCAGTGTGATTTCATCGCCCTTACGGATGGGGGTGGTAGAGGGTTCCATCAGGTGGACCGTTCCGGTAAGGTCACGGCACAGACCCGGTTCCGGCCTTCCTCCTTGGCCTTATAGAGACATTGGTCTGCTGCCTCCAGCAGATCGGATACGGTGTAGGCCAGGGTGGGCACAACCGTCGCCACACCCACCGAAATGGTGACCACCGGTATGATGGTGGATTTTTCGTGGGCATAATGTAAATCTTCGATGGCCTTGCGCATGGCTTCTCCTATCATTCTGGCACCCTCCAAATCGGTTTTTGGCAAGACGGCACAGAATTCTTCTCCGCCGTAACGGGCCACCAGATCTCCCGGACGGTGGACGGTTTCATTGAGGGACTGGGCCACTAATTCCAGGCAATCATCCCCTTTTTGATGTCCGTAAAAATCATTGAATTTTTTAAAGAAATCGATATCGCAAATAATGAGGGACAAGGGTGCCTTGTCCCGCCGCATCCGGGACCACTCACTGGCCATGTATTCATCCAACCGGCGGCGATTGGGAATCCGGGTCAGGGCATCGATGACACTCAACTCCTTTAGCCGTTTATTCACTTCTTCCAGCCGTGAAGTCCGGTCCTTGACCATGTGTTCCAATTGTTCCCGGTGACGGGTCAATTCCACATTTTGCTGATCCACCAGTTCAAAGGTAGCAATAAAGCGACGGGCCAGCAGGATGGCCTGCACGATGATGAAAATTAAAATGGCAAAGGAGGTATAATATCCGGTGGTGAAAATTTCAAAAGCATTCAGGGTATCGTTGATGAATGCTACGGCCACGATGATGAGGCCGATGGCAAATTCTGTAGCCCCGTCCCGGTTCAGATGAACAGCCCGGAAGGTAACGCCGATGGCATAGACCAGGCAGGCCAGTACAAAAAGCAAATAATAGCTAAGCAATCCGGTAAAGTACTGGGTAGATGTACCCAGTATCAGAAGGGCATAGAAGAGACTGATTCCGCTGACGATGAAAAGAATCCGGCGGGAATAATCCTTTTTGAACACTTCATACTGATACCACATAAAAAAGGGAATTCCCAGTACCAGGGTCAGATATTCCATGCGCAAGGTTGTAAACCAGGACAGTGCCGGAAAGAAATGATGAATCGTCATTTCTTCCGTGAGCATGGTCCGGAATCCCAGCACGATACTCACCAAGCCCAGGAATAGGGTGGATTGTTCATAACGAAACATGGGATACATGGCCAGATAGAACAAACCCATAATAATCAGGCTCCCGGCGATGAGAATGGCCACCGCCACTTCCTTACGATCATGGGCAAAAATATTGGGTTCCACGCCCAGCAGAATGGTATCCCAAAGTCCGCCCTGGAGATGATGGAAATTGGATACCTGAATCACAACATCCAGTTGGTTGGTGGTCGGATGGTAGGAAATCGTCCGGGGGTCATAGCGGGGAACCGTCGATTCCCTGGTACGACCGACACGGCCCACTTCCGCCACCAGATCGCCGTTGATGAACACTCGGTAGGCCGTAGCCTGAGATTGAAATTTGAAACTGACGGTTTCCGGCCACTGGTCCGCCCGGAGACGTCCGTGATATGTGGCGAAACCCTGTCCTCCAATGGGATGGGTCCCAACCTGGAAATCATTCCATGGCCCCGGTGCTTTGATGAATCCGTCGGGAACGATGAGATGATTCACGTTGAATTGCTCCGGCGCAATGAACCGTTGCCAGTAAAATTCCCATTCCCCGACAATGTCCAGAATTCCATCCTGTTCCAGGTCCCAATCCCCCAGCCGCAGGACACCCCGTTCCATAACCGGTTTACTACCCGCGGCACACAGAGTAGAGCCTGCCAGGAGCAGAATGGTTAGCAGGATTTTATGCCGGACTTGCGCCATCAAACGCCGTAGGGAATCCAGATATTCTTGACCTGAGTAGCCTGACGCAGGAAATAATCCCCGGCACAACAGGGATCAGGCCAATTCCAGGCCCGCCCGTGATTCACCCAGGTTTGTTTCATGTTACTGGCGGATAATTCTTCCATCCGTTTAGAGCCTTCCCTCGTCCCAAAATACCAGAGAGCATTGACGCCGTCATGGGCGGCTAGGACGGCCCCCAGCTCGTCGGCATCACCGGTAACAATGTTGATGACACCGGCCGGTACATCGGACGTATCCAATACCTGGTAAAAATCGGTGGCCGTCAGGGGAAAAGTGCGGGACGGTACGGCGATAATTCGGTTGCCCTGACTAATGGCCGGAATGACGGTGGAAATAAAACCCAGCAGGGGAAAATCATCAGGACATACAATCCCCACAGTACCCCACGGTTCCGGCATGGCCAAGGTGACGTTGCGAAATGGCGTACGATGAACATTGCCCTCATATTTATCGGTCCAACCGGCATAGAGGAACAGACGCTGCAGGCTGAGTTCGAATTCTTTTTCCGCCTGGTGTTTCGTCTTGCCCGTAGTCAATATCAGACGGTGGGTGAATTCCTGTCGCCTTCGCTGGAGATTTTCGCCAATATAATAGAGAATCTGGGATCGCAGATGAGCGGTAGACACGGACCATGATGCTGCCTTCGTCGCCGCTTCCACGGCATTGCGTATATCTTTCCGGTTTCCCCGACCCACATCCCCGATCCGGGCTATAGCCTGTCCGCGCCTGAAGCGATAAACGGGATCACTGTATCCGCCATCAGGACGCACCTGTTTCCCGCCGATATAAAGTTTGGGTGTTTCATCGATGGCAGGCGGATCTACAGGTAAGTCCTTGGTCGGACCAGCCTGTGATTTCACCTCTGGCAGTCCCTCTAACCACGACGGTTTGACATATTCCCAAAGGCCTTCTCGACCGCCTTCCCGGCCAAAACCCGACTCGCGATAACCCCCGAACCCGGAAGCGGCATCGAAAATATTGGTGCAATTGATCCACACCGTCCCGGCCTTGATCTGCGGGGCCAGGTCCAGTGCCAGATTAATATTTTCGCTCCACACCGATGCGGCCAGTCCGTAGGGTGTATTATTGGCCAGGGCTATTGCTTCCTGCGGTGTGCGGAAGGTCATGCTTACCAGGACGGGGCCGAAGATTTCCTTCTGGGCCACGGTGGCGGCCGGTGAAACATCGGTAATGAGGGTAGGAGGATAAAAATAACCTTTGGCCGGACGTTCCCAGTCCGGTTGCCATAATGTTCCCTCCTTTTTGCCCTGTTGAACCAGGGTATCGATGGTGTCCCACTGAACCGAAGCGACAATGGCGCCCATGTCCATGCCCTTGTCCATAGGATCGCCGATTCTCAATTTCCTCATGCGAGTTTTCAGTTTACGGTAAAAACCAGGGGCGATATTTTCCTGGACCAGCAGACGGGACCCGGCACAGCAGACCTGCCCTTGGTTGAACCAGATGGCGTCCACTACCCCTTCCACGGCACTGTCCAGATCGGCGTCGTCAAAGACGATAAAAGGTGATTTCCCGCCCAGTTCCAGGGAAAGTTTTTTCTGGGTGCCGGCAGTGATGCGACGAAGAATCCGTCCCACGGCGGTGGAACCGGTAAAAGCAATTTTCTGAATATCGGCATGGCGGGCCAAAATTTCCCCGGTCCGTCCACCACCGCTGATGATATTTACCACGCCGGCCGGCAATCCGGCCAGTTGGCAGATTTCGGCGAAGAGAAAGGCAGTCAGGGAAGTGAATTCAGCCGGTTTCAATACAACTGTATTTCCGCAAACCAGGGCCGGCGCAATTTTCCAGGCCAGCATGAGGAGGGGGAAATTCCAGGGAATGATTTGCCCCACCACGCCTACCGGTTTATAGTCCTTCAACTCCCGGCCCATCAGTTGGGCCCAGCCGGCATGATGATAAAAATGACGAATGACCAGGGGAATATCAATATCGCGGGATTCACGGATTGGTTTGCCATTGTCCAGCGTTTCCAGGACGGCGAAGAGGCGGGAATGTTTCTGAATTTGCCGGGCTAAGGCATAGAGATGACGGGCGCGGTCATAACCGGGCAATCCGGCCCAGGCCGGTTGCGCTTGGCGAGCAGCGGCGACTGCCCGGTCCACATCCTCTGCTCCGGCAGCTGGAATCGATGCCAGGACCTCTTCCGTGGCGGGATTGACGGTGTCGAACCATTGATCACTTTGTGGGGCCAGCCATTCCCCGCCGATGAACAATTTCATCCGGCGATCATGCCCGTCCAGCCACTCTGCGGCCGAAGCCGGACTCTCAGGAGCGGGTCCATAATGCATGGTCATATACAGGTCTTTAATATTCATAGACACTCCTCTTTACCGCCGTTTATCCCAGGGGATGTCGCCAGGCGGCCGAATAACGACCGGTGGCCTGATGTTCCAGTTGCCGTTCCAGGTCTCCCAGTAAACTGGAAGCACCAAAGCGAAAATATTCGGGGGTCAACCAGGTGGAACCCAACTCTTCCTTGATTAAAATCAACCATTGAATGGCGTCCTTGGCAGTACTGATACCTCCAGCCGGTTTAAAGCCTACCTTAAGGCCGGTCCGTTCTTCGTAATCCCGGATCATCCGGACCATGACAAGACTGACCGGAAGGGTGGCATTTATTTTTTCTTTTCCCGTACTGGTTTTAATGAAATCGGCTCCGGCCATCATACAGACCAGACTGGCCTGAGCCACCTGGGTCAACGTGGCCAATTCGCCAGTGGATAGGATGGTTTTCATGTGGGCCGGTCCACATGCTTCTCGGAATAAGGCGACTTCTTTATATAATTCTTTCCATTGGCCAGTGAGGACCAAGGTACGGTGAATGACAATATCAATTTCCCGAGCGCCAGCGGCCACAGAGGCGGCAATTTGGTCCAGTTTTTTGTCGCGGGAAATCTGTCCGGCAGGAAATCCTGTGGAGACGGCTGCCACCGGAAGATTGCTACCGGCCAAAGCACGGACAGCTACGGGAACAAAATTATGATAGACACAAATGGCTGCCGTGGTGAGAGAAAAATCATCCAGTCCCAAAGCGGCCAGAATATCGGGCCGGATGGGATTAAGTGCTTTGCGGCAGAGGCGAAGGACCCGTTCTGGGGTGTCATCCCCGGCCAGGGTGGTCAGATCAATACAGGAAATTGCTTTCAAATACCAGGCCGTTTGCCAGGCTTTCTTAATACTCCGGCGACGAACTAAGGTGGCGGTGCGCCGTTCCACGGCACTGCGGTTGACGGCAACGTGCCGTAGCCAGGGCTCATCCAGTGGCAAGCCTGGATTACGGTCGGGGTCCGGGACGTTGTTTTCCATTGCTTTCTTCATTAATCAGTCGGCCTTGTCTGTGGAAATATTAGGCGTAAATCGGATAGGGGGCAAAACAAATACCCGTCGAGGTTCAGGGGAAAGGTTTCAAGCCGGAATCAGGGCTTTTACCTGACGAATCAGATCTTCCGCCTCCCGGGCCGTTGGTGCTTCGGCATAGAGGCGCATGATGGGCTCCGTATTGGACCGGCGCAGATGAATCCAGCGGTCGTCCCAGGAAAATTTTATGCCATCTATGGTATTGATTTCGGCATGTTCAAAGATTTTCTGGGCTTCCAAGATGGTATCATCGACACAGACCTGTTCCAGATTGATCTTCCCTTTTACAATTTCAAATTGAGGCAGTCCAGCCTTGATTGTACTCATCGGGTTCTCGTCCTGGGCCAGGCGATTCAACACCATGGCGACAGCTACCAGACTGTCACGACCCAAGTGGGCTTCCTTTAGGATAACACCGCCATTGCCTTCTCCACCCAGTTCGGCGGAAATTTCCTGCATCTTCTTCACCACATTGATTTCACCAACAGGTGTCCGTTTTACAGTACAGCCATGATCCCGGGCCAGCCAGTCCAGCGCCATGGACGTGGACAGGTTAGTGACAAATGTTTCCTCGCGGCCTGTATTGCGGATATAACCGTCCACGGCCAGGACTAATGTATATTCTTCCCCCAGGGGAAGGCCGGTTTCATCCACTACGGCCAGCCGATCTGCATCGGGATCGACGGCAAAACCCACATCGGCTTTTTCGCGGGTAATGGTTTTGCATAGGTCGGTCAGATTCTCCGGCAACGGTTCCGTGCCGCGGGTGAATTCACCATTCCCGGAACAATTCAATTCCACGACTTTGCAGCCCAGAGATTCCAGCATTAGCGGCAGGGCCTCCGACCCGGCGCCGTTGACTGCATCAATCACGACTCGGAATTTCCGGGAACGTATCCGGTTGATATCCAGGCAGGACAGACTGAGGACCTTGAGAACATGCTTTTGATTGGCATTGTTTTCCTGCCAGATCATGGGAGTGGACTCCCCTCCTCCCCCTTCCAGCGATTCCAGCCGGTCCACGTTATGGAACAAAGCTTTGCATTCGGCAGGTAAAAAGAAGGTGCCGTCGCCACGGACAAATTTCAGTCCGTTCCATTCGGCAGGATTGTGACTAGCGGTAATGATAATGCCTCCGGCGGCTTCGGTGTTTTCCACCATGAACTGAATGGTGGGTGTGGGAACGATACCGCAGACGATGACATGGCGGCCGCGGAGATTGAGACGGCCTACGATGGCATCCTGCAATACCTGGCCGGAAGGTCGGCTATCCCGTCCGATCATGATAACGCCAGCGGGCAACATGTCATCCACAGCCTGGGCATAAAGTTCGGCTTCGTGGGGTGTAAGGTGGGATTCGGTCAAGCCCCGGACGCCGGAGATACTGCGAATAATCATATGATTGTTACGATGAAGGAGTTAAGGGGGGAATGAACAATGGACCTAAAAAGAAAGAGGCCTGAGAAAACTCAAACCTCTGAGAGCTATGTGGTACTTTACCGGGGTCGCAGGCGTGCCAGACGCCGGCGGGTTTTCTTTTCCTGGTCCCGTTTTAAGTCACTGGGCTTGGTATAAAAGGCCCGTTTTTTGATGTCGCGCAGGACACCGGCCCGTTCCCATTTTTTCTTAAAACGACGCAAGGCCCGTTCAAGCATTTCGCCATCTCTGACGTTTACTTCTACCACGTATATCACCTCCTATGGTGGTTTTTAAGTCTGAAGATGCTGTATAAAGCCCAGAAAGTTACACGCAGAAAATCAGGGACTCAAGGAATGTTCGGGAGAAAGGCCGGTAACACAGGCCGGGGAAAGATCACATTCAATCATCCTGTAGAGGTTACATGTCTATAGCCACTCGATCACCCAAACCCATCAATCAAGTCATTTATCATTATCCAATTCATCTTTTTGTGTGCAACACCTACGGCGTTTGGGTTTCTTCCCTTATCGTTTGCTATAGACATTCGATTCCTACGGAATCGTTTTTTTCCGGAAAAAATTCTAG
>JBHHUC010000089.1:0-6089 GCA_046861395.1 Fidelibacterota bacterium | reverse complement strand
GTATCAAATGAATGGTTCCGACCTGGCGTCTGGAATGTATTTCTACCGTCTGGAAGCAACCGATCATCAATCGGGTGTAACCTTTACCAGTACGAAAAAACTCATACTAATGAAATAGATCACAGGTGCCCGGGGCAAATCTGCCCCGGGCACCGATCGCTCAGGAAAATCATGAAAAAATATTTCTTCATCCTCCTATTATTTATAACCACCCTCATTGCTGAAGACTACTATACCGACCGCTTTCTGGTTTATGTTAACAATGATCAAACCGACTTTGCCTATTTAAATGACGGTCCTGGAATGTGGACTAATAATGAAACATTGAACCGTGAATTAGCCGCCATTGGTACCATTGATTTTCGTCCCTGGATACGAACGGCCACACCTGAGGACCGGGACGGAGATGTTTATTTGAATCGCATTTTTGAAGTAGTTCTGGGAACGGATCGGGCTGATTTATCGACAGTGCTGGAGGAAGTTCGCAACATTCAGGGATTATCTAATCCTGAAGTATTAGGGAAGAACTATGTAACCTATACCCCTAATGATCCCCAATTCAATCAACAATGGTTTCTCCCCAATATTCAGGCCACGGAAGCCTGGGACTTATGGGATATAGATAATGGTGAAATACCCGGCTATGTGACTGATCGGGTCATAAAGGTGGGAATTGTTGACGATGGTTGTCACTGGACACATCCTGACCTGATTGGAAATATATGGAATAATTTAGGTGAGGACCTGGACGGTGATGGCATCACAGTGGTGCAGAATGGAAATAGTTGGGAATTCGATCCGGATGATATTAATGGGATAGATGATGATGGCGATGGATTTGTCGATAATTTTATTGGTTGGGATGTAGGACAAACATCCTCGGGAAGTGAAGATAATAATCCGCTTCCATCCTGGTCGAATAGTCATGGAACCATGGTCTCAGGTTCTGCTTCCGGTGTAACCAATAATGGAACCGGAATTGCGGCCGTGGGATGGTCCATCAAGATATTACCGGTTAAATGTTCCTACCAAGGCGATGGTTTAATTCATTTTGGTTATGACGGTATGTTGGCTGCCGCTCAACAAGGGGCTGATGTCATTAATCTGAGCTGGGGAGGATTCTCATTCAGCTCCTATGCCCAGAATGTTGTTAATACCTGTTATAATACTTATGGGTCTATCATTGTAGCTTCGGCCGGGAATGGTAATGAGGATTATGGTGTGACCAATTTTGATACGCATTATCCCAGCGGCTATGACAATGTTATTTCCGTAACGGCTACCGGGAACGGAGATCAGTTTAATTGCTGGGCCACAGCCGGGACCACGGTAGACCTGGGCGCGCCGGGTGAATCCATTCGTACAACCGATGGTCTAACCGGCTATTCCAGTGTATTCGGTACTTCCTTTTCATCTCCCATCACTTCCGGTGCAATTGCGTTGGTCTGGTCCAAGTTTCCCACAGAAACCAAGGAATGGGTCATTGATAAAATCATCAATTCAACCGACTATTATCCTGATATGGATGGTAATTGCACCGTAAGGAACTATGGTGACTCACAAAGTCATGTGGAAAGTATGACCGGCATGCTGGGTTCTGGGCGACTGAATGTATTCAAAGCCCTGGCCGGAGGAATTTATCCCAGTTTATATGTCCAGGATATAAATTTGCAGAATGATACTGACGGTGACGGCATCTTTAATCCGGGCGAAACCGTGAATGCTAAAATCATTGTTGGTAATGAAGACGGCTGGGCCACGGCCACCAATGTAATCGCCGTATTATCGACAACCGACCCGCGTATTACCATTACTGATAATTCCATTCAGTTTACCGGTGATATTGGAGCCGGCAGTTCGGCATTTACTCTATTTGATTCGTTTCAATTCTCCGCCACGGCCGACGCGGTAACGGGAAACATTCCCTTTACGGTCACCATGTATGCTGGCGCTGATCCCTACGTTTATGTGATTGAAGAAGAAATTTTTGTTGAACTTAGTCTCAATCAGTCCGGCTTTCCCTATGCCACATCAAGCAGTGTGAAGACATCACCAGTTGTTGCCGACCTGAATGGGGATGGAGAGAGTGAAATTTATTTTGGCAGTGATAATTTCGACTTTTACGGATTAGCTGCGGACGGGACAGTCCTACCCGGATTTCCCTATACGACCGGGAATCAGGTACGTTCCTCACCAGCCATTGCTGATTTACAGGGCGACGGCGACAAGGAGATTGTGTTCGGTTCCAAGGATCGTTCCATCCATGTGTTAAACTATGACGGAACGGTAGACCTCACCTTTTTGAGTGACGGCTATATTATGGACAGTCCAGTCCTGACGGATCTTGATCAGGATGGAGACTTGGAAATTGTGTTCGGAACATTTGAGACGGGCAATACGGGGAAAGTCTATGCCATCCATCATGACGGATCAGCGGTCACCGGGTTTCCGGTTGCCATTGGTGAAGTCATCATGGTTGCCCCAGCTGTGGCCGATTTGGACAATGACGGTGAGCTGGATATTGTCATCGGAACCTGGTCCAATAATATTTATTGTGTTTCCGAATCGGGAACAGTAAAGCCGGGATTTCCATTTCCTGCCAATGGGCGTATCAATGTTGCTCCGGCCCTTGCAAACCTGACCGGTGACAGTCAATTGGAAATTGCAGCAGGAAGTGATGATGGTACCCTTTACATCATTGATGCAGCGGGAACGGAAGTATCTCAAGTAACGTCCGGCAGCATGATCCGCGGCGGAATATCCTTTTATGATATGAATAATGATGGTTATCCTGAGGTACTTTTCGGGAGTCAGGACAGAAATATTTATTTCCATGATGTGAACAATAATGTACCGGTGACAGGCTGGCCGGTGCCGGTTTCCGGGGCCATTTATTCGGCTCCGGCCGTTTCGGATGTAAATGGCGACGGGACACCCGATATTATCGCGGGACTGTCCAGTGGTATAACGGCCATGAACCTGGACGGATCACTGCTGGGGAACATGCCGATTGCCTTTTCCGCCGTTGTGGAAAGTTCTCCGGTGATTGAGGACCTGGACCATGATGGTGACCTGGAAGTGATTATTGGATCTTCGATAGGTCTGCAGGTACAGGATATCAAGACATCCGGTGGCAGCACCCAGTATTGGCATGTCTATCGTGGGAATGCCTTGCGGACCGGTTCCTATGATGATATTTATTTGGCGGTGGATTCTGACGAAGATATGGGAATCCCAAACGTTTTTTCCGTTTCGAAGGCTTACCCCAATCCGTTTAACCCGAACATGCACTTTTCGGTTGCATTGCCGGAAGAAGCGCATATCTTGGTATCAATCTACAACCTGATGGGACAGGAGGTTACGCGACTGGCCAATGAAACACTGGCTCCCGGGAGCTATACCTTTACCTGGCAGGGCCGTGATCGATCCGGTGCTGGACTGGCCACGGGAATATATCTGATTGCCGTGCAATATGAAGGCGCGGTCCACACTCAGAAGGTGCTCTTCATAAAATAGAATTTGAATTGGAAGGGATTATCCCTAACTTTTAAAACATGATAACGCTTGGGAGTCAAGAAATGCGAGCGCAACAAATAGTAATAATTATTCTTCTAACCATTCTGCTGGTCGGCATGGGGCTGGCCATGGATTGTCCCCCGGATACATCCTATCACATAGATTTGCGAACCATGCTGCCGGACGGAACACCCAATCCCAATTACGGTCAGTTAATTCCCACCGGGCTTTGTGCCTGTCTAGATTTTGTAACGGCAGTGACGGTTCATCCAGAAGATTCGACCGTTACATTGACATTGCGTATGGTAGACAATGAACCGGTTCGTGGCATGGAAGTAGATGTATACCATGATGCGGGAACGGCACTGGCATTCAGTGGTGCCGGTACGGTGGAGAAGGGTGAAAAATTATTGAATGTCACCGATCCGGATGGGAATCCCAAAACCATGACTCTGCTAGCCAATGAAATCGGCGATTTTGTGAAAGTGATGGCCTACAGTACATCCCAAGCCCAAACCGCTGGAGACGGAACGGAAGGCGATTTATTCATGATAACCTACAAGGCACCCAACGGACTGACATCCTTGCCGGCTACAGTAGGTTTCAGTTTGGGACTGGTCAATTTGCCTGGAACATCCATGGCACCGGACTTGTTGAATGTGGCCTGTTCCTACCCTGACACGACCAATCCCACAGTGGTTGACGTTACTCTGGATGTGTCGGAAAAACCGGGTATTCCCGTTTCGTACGCCCTGGCGCAGAATTACCCCAATCCCTTTAATCCCAGCACAAGCATTACCTTTGATATACCCCGGAATACAAAAGTAACACTTGCGGTCTATAACCTGATCGGTCAACATGTAGTCACTCTGGTGAATGATGTGTTTCAACCCGGCAGATTTGAAGTGGAATGGAATGGTCTTGACGCGGCCAAGAATCCGGTGGCATCGGGCGTGTATTTCTATGAACTGCGCACTGAACAGTATACCAACCGAAAGAAAATGATTTTACTGCGTTAGCAGATTTCACCAGAATTTTCCTTAAATTCCCCTATTCAAAGATTTGAGTAGGGGAATTTTTATATGCGAAATTCCATCATCTTCATAACCGTCATGCTGATTCAGCTGGGTTTTGCCCAGTCCGGTAACCGGTATCTGCAAACGGAAGAAGAATGGAAATCCTATACCATGACGCAGCGTATGGAACTCATTTCGCTGTGCAATTTCTTATATGCCAATCAGGAGTATGATCGGGCCCTGTTATCATTTTTCTCCTATATTTATAAGTACCCAGGTGACAGCCTGGAACCGGTGGCCTACTATTATATCGGTCGCTGTTATGAATTGACAGGGCAGCGGAATATGGCGGCGGCCTATTTCAAGAAAATACGGGCCGAAAGTACGGCGGATACATCCCTTTCACGGTTAGCGTTTTACCGGTTGGGTTATGATGCCATTCTGCTGGATAATGAGGCCATGATGGATTCCCTGGTCGCGGAAGACGCCGTTGATCCTTATCTCAATATATTACGGGGGCTGGTTTTATTCAAACGGTTGAAATGGATTCCGGCGCGCCAGGCTTTCAAGGCGGCCGAAGCCGGATTTAATGATGCCTATTATTCCCGTTTGATTCAGGACATGTATCACTATCTGGATCAGGCCCGATCGCTGCAGGGTAAACGCCGCTGGATGACGGTTCTGGCTTCGATTCCGCCGGGTGGTGGCTGGGCCTATCTTGGCGACTGGAAATCGGCAGCGGGCGTATTTGCCGGCTCGGTACTTCCCTTAGCGCTGGCACAGAATAAAGCGATGTCTAAGGCACCTGCTTTTCAGGTCCGCTATTCTCTGGGTTCCATCATTCCCTACGTGAATCGAATGAGTGCACCCCGGTCGGTTCCGCAGCCCATATCTCCAACCACTCTGTCAGGAATCAATTTAGGCTTGATCGGAGTGGGTGCGGTGGTGTATACCGGAAGTATATACAGCGCAGTTCATGCTGTTGATGAGACTAACCGCCAGGCGGTCATTCAATATATACATGGCGTTATAAAGGATGAGTGGCTGGAGGATGTTTTCATCAATCTGGATCCGGAATTCACGGTAAAATAATTTATATATTTTTGGAATTGATGTTGACTTGGTTTGATACAGTGCAATAATTTTCGGGGCTCTAATCGGAGCGGATTTAGTTTTTTGAAAATTTGGTATGCGTGGTTCACGAGTCAATTAAAAAACAAGATAAAACAAACCGAAAGTATAACACATACAACGGAGAGTTTGATCCTGGCTCAGGACGAACGCTGGCGGCGTGCTTAACACATGCAAGTCAAGGAGAAAGTTCCGCTTGCGGAACGATTACACTGGCGAACGGGTGAGTAACACGTGGGCAACCTACCCCAGAGATTGGGATAACTCACCGAAAGGTGGGCTAATACCGAATGATGCAGCGGATCCTTCGGGATATTGTTGTTAAAGCGGGCTTCGGCTCGCGCTTTGGGATGGGCCTGCGTCCGATTAGCTAGTTGGTAAGGTAACGGCTTACCAAGGCGATGATCGGTAGCTGGTCTGAGAGGA
>JBHHUC010000088.1:0-6159 GCA_046861395.1 Fidelibacterota bacterium | reverse complement strand
ATTTCCAAAGTTATCTCCTTTATATTGGAAGGGAAATTACCGAAAACACTGATTTATCACAAAGTAACGAATAATAATATCCCGTAATTTTTCCCATGCTGCAACCATCCTTTTATCACCGTGATACAATTACGGTCGCCCGGGAATTACTGGGGAAGATCATTCACCGCTTTTATCAAGAAATGTGGCTAACGGTAAGGATTGTAGAAACTGAGGCCTATCTGGCTCAGGAAAAGGGAAGCCACGCCTGGGTCGGAATTACACCGGGAAGGCAAGCTCTCGCCATGCCACCCGGTACCATTTACATGTATTATTCCCGGGGAGGTGATTCCTTCAATATCAGCACAAAGGGAAAAGGAAATGCCGTTCTGATTAAAGCGGGTGTTCCGGTTGGTGAAGGTTCCATTCATCGTATGCAAACACTGAATCCCTTGCCGGGAGGACGATTGCGGACTCCTGATCGGTTATGTTCCGGTCAGGTCCTCCTTTGCCGGTCCCTAGGCCTTACTGTGCCGGATTGGAACGGCCGTTCTTTTGATCCCGATACCTTCTATCTGGCAACCGACGAGTACCGGCCCGATAAAATTATTCAAACCACGCGGCTGGGTATTCCCAAGGGACGAGATGAACACTTGCCCTATCGGTTTATTGATTATCGTTATGCGTCCTCAGCTACGAAAAATCCCCTGTCCATGCGGCAGCCTCCGCCCTACACGATACATACATTATCTCTGCTCCAGGGGTAAGGTAATTTCAAAGACGGTGCCGGCTTCGGGTGACGAGGAAACAATGGCAATATCCCCACCGTGAATTTCACGGATAATACGCAGAGTCAATGACAGTCCCATGCCCCAACCACGTTTTTTCGTACTGTAACCTGGTCGGAATACATTCTTCCAGTGTCTGCGCTCGATACCAATACCATTATCAGTAATGATTAAATAAACGCCTTTGTCATCTGTTCGGGTGTGGAGACGGATAAGGCCATGGGATTCATCAACTGCGTCAATCCCGTTCCTGACAATATTTTCGATCGCCCAGGATAACAATACATGATTTGCCCGAATGGAAACAGGCTGGACTCCAACCGTGTCAATGACAACTTGTTTGCCCAGCGATGGCAATCGTTTTTCCAGATAGCTAACCATCGATCCGGTTAATTCTTTCAGATCTACCGGTTCCAAATCCGATTCGGTCCCCATTTTACTGAATCGTTCGCTGACCTGAGCCAGACGGTTCAAGTCGGTTTCCATTTCTCCCACAACTTCAGTCACATCCGTGGAACGATCCTTCAGCAGATGAACCCAACCCATTAAGGCTGAAACAGGAGTTCCCAGCTGATGCGCTGTTTCCCGGGCCATGCCAATCCAAATATGATGCTTTTCACTGTTTCGAATAATGGTAAAGCCGATAAATCCAACCAGAACGAATAATGCTACAGCTCCAATTTCAATGTAGGGCAACCACTTGAGCTTTTGAATCGACCGGGAATCACTGAAATGTAAGTAACCGAAAACAAATTCCGTGTCCTGATCTTTATATACCAGTGGAATGGGTTGATTCTGCCGATCCATAGATTGCATGATGCGCAGTAATTCAGCTTCACTGTAATCGTTGCGTTTCAGATTCCGGTAAAACTGGGGTATGTTATCGGCGTCGGACTGTATTACTGGAAATTGTATGTTTTTAATTACTTTTTCAAAAATAAAATCCAGGTTTTCATCACTTTCCTGTGAGGCGGAGGCAATCAATTCGGAATATAGCCTCACTATTTCACGATGGTCCTGCCGCAGATCATGGACGATTTTCTGTGAAAAGAGAAGCAGAGCTGTCACCAGTAGAATGGCCAGTAGAAATAGGCCGGCTTTTATATTCCCCAGATGTAAGTAGGCTTTCACAATCGCTTCCGGCGCTGAAAAGTCCCGGTGATGACGGCAGCCAGGCCCAGTATCAGGGACAGGATTGATATCATAATTCCTTTTCTGAAATAACTGCGATCATACCACAGGAATACTTCATGTTCCCCGGCTGGCACCGGAATTCCGCGCATGAATCCGTTCATTTCATGAATCGTAACCGGCTCACCATCAATGCTGGCTCGCCAACGTAGCGGATAATAAACTTCACTTAAAACCATAAAGGCCGGTCCCTTGGTTTCTACTGACAGGCGAATTTGATGGAGGCCATATTCCGAGGTCGTAATCGCCCCATCGGCATATTCTCCGGCAATGTTTTCATCATTGACAGCAAAAGCCGTTTTGTAGGGATCGAAATCCGGTTCCTGTATTTGGATAAATACGCTTTTCCTAGATGTAAGACTGACAACCTGAGGCACAAACCAGGATCGCGGCAAGTCACCTTCTACCCGGTAAACATAGGTTTTTGCCAGACCACGACTGCCGATCATGTTTCCTGCTTTCACCTGTCGGGTACCGGCCAGGGCGAGTTGCTGGGGGCTGACCAAATAACGAGCGTTCAGCATCTTGATTAATGGCAAAGTGGACGCATTTTTCGTTTCACTGAGGAAAGTGTTATAGTTGTTGAGCTTGGCAGGATGGTAACCGCCCACCGATTCGATATCAAAGGCCCGGAAGCGGGAATCGGAAAACCAGGGACCCACGGGATAGATGCGAAATGGTGTTTTCCGGTCCGACTGTAAAAACCGAATGATTTCATCTTCGCTGAAATAGCGTTTTATTGCCCGATCTGCAATGAGTTGCGATTGCCGTCCCGTGTTTTTCTCGGGATACAATACGGCCCAGTCCACCCGGCCAATATCTACGGTGATTAATGCTAACAGAGCAATGGGAAAGAGTCGGGCCGACAGGAAATTTTTCTTTACAATCCAAATTGCCATGACAGCGGCGCCTGTCAGCAGTAATCCAATCCAGGCATCACGAATCCACATATCCGTCCGCAGGGAATTAATATATTGAATGGTTCTGGGATCCTGTGAGCGGGGTGGTGTGAATGCCCCGGACAACAAGGAACGAATGAAACCATCGCCGAAGACCAGCATGACCAGTAGCAGTCCCAGCCCCAGTGCCGGATATTTTAATTTTTCTCCCAGGTCCGTTACATGTTCCAATACCGTTTTAATTCCCAATCCCGCCAAAACGACCGTGATGAACTGTACCAAGACCAAAATCATACTGGGCACGCGGAATTTATTGAAAAAGGGGAAATAGTCGTAAAATAGATTATAGACCAGTCCGAAGTGACTCCCGAATGAAATCAGCAGGGCCAGCAGCCAGGCGACCACCAGGAAATGCGTCAATGAGGTACGGTTTTTATAATAGCCGTAGATTGCCAATAAAAGCAGTAGAATGCCCATATAATTAGGATAATCGGTAAAGGGCATGTGCCCCCAATAGGTTTGCCCCCCAAATCCAAATGCCGACGGAATGAGAAATGTCAGCATTTCCTTGGGATGAAAGGACCATCCAGTAGCGTAACCATATTGAGCCCCGCCAGATTCTGCCGCACCCCGAACAGAATAATCCGTATATCCTAACGAGGGGTAATAAATTGCAATGGCAAGCCCGACACCGATGAGGGCTGCTCCCAGGAACCAGCCAGCGGGCAATAACCAATCTTTGAGATTTCCTTTTCTGGCATAATCAATGGCCTGCCAGAGGATGTATAATCCGATCAATAGCCAAGTATAATAGGCAATTTGCACATGTCCCCGCTGCAATTGAAATCCTACCATGAGCGAGAGCCAACCGGCAGTCATGATACCGGGAATCTCAAATAACAGGATAACCAGGTAAAATATCCAGGGAAGATAGGCTGCCGTCATCATTTGACTTCCATGGCCAAAGACCAACATTGTCGTTAAAAACGGCATTCCAATAAAGCCGATTCCTCCCGCCAATGAGGCCCAGAAATTCTTCGTTAATTTCCAGACCAGCATAAACATTCCCAATGCCGCCAGCATGAGATGGGCAAATTGAGCCATGACACCCGAGAGGAATAGTGCTTTTAATAAATAACCGGGAAAATATAATGCGCTGATGAAAGTAAAAGCTTCTGCGGTGGGCATGCCGGAAAATATCCAGGGTTGCCAGAGCGGAAACTCCCCTGTTTCCTCCCAGGCCCGGTTAAGGGCAATACCGGCGGATTTGGGATTAAGTGAATCCGGTGTTCCAAATGTCTTATCCCCCAGAATGACCGGGTTGTACAAAACAATGATTAATATCAGAAATACCGCCGCGGCCTGAACTGGTGGTTGGGAAAATATTTTTTTCACGAGTATATCCTGTCCTTAATCATGGTTAATCCCCCCAATACCGATTTATCATCCTCATCAAACCCCATCAGCCAAAGAAAACCACCAAATATTATTACGATGGCAATCCCTGCCAAAACCAGTGTAAGAACCGTATGAAAAGGCATGAACCAGGGACGAATAAACATTATTCCCACGATGGTAATACCCCCCGCGGTTATGGGTTTCAGTAATTTCAGACTGAAAGGATGAATTTGGATGAGATGTTTTATTTCGAACAATCGGATAAATCCAATCAGGAAAAACGATGCCAGCGTAGCCATTGCTGCTCCGATGGCTCCGTATTTCGGGATAAGCATGATGTTTAATGAAATATTCACTATTATGGTAATGATAGAATTCATAAGATTATATTTCGGATAACCGGTCATGGTGAGAACGGATCCTCCGGGACCAAAAAAGGCTTGAATTAAAACGGCCAGAGTCAGGACGATTAGTACGAGTCGGCTGGCTAAAAATTCATTACCGAATAACAACATGGTTTTACCGGGAAATAAAAGAAAAATGATAGCAATGGGACCGGCAATGGTCAGAATCCAGCGAACAATCAACTGAAATAGTTTTTGCATTCCCTGTTGGTCGTGGGAAGCAAATAAAGATCCCATCATGGGAGCAAAAATACCGGTAAAAGACAGCATGACCGAGCGGATCAGACCGGCGGTCCGGGCAGCGGGATGATAGAGTCCCACTACCGTTTCATCATAAAAATACCCCAGCATCAGAATATCGGTCCAATGCATGATTGTCCCCAGAATGGAAATAAACATGAGGGGATAGGAAAAACGCAACAAGGCCCGGTTAAATCGTGAAGCAGCAATACCGGATAACGTAATTCCGGCCTGTTTGGTCAGGAAATAAAATATAACTACAGATCCGGCTACGGATGAAATCAGGATAGGCAGGGAAATTGTATAGGTGACATACCCCGTTTTATAGACCCCGATCATGGCCAGAAGCAGCACAATCGGAACAAGGATTTGTGAAACAAAAATCTTATATTTCAATAACTGGAACCCCTGCGAAGCCGATCCGGCTACCAGGATGAATACGGAAAAAGGCAGACTGACTGCGAAAATCAGCAAGGTCATTCGCAGTATGTCATTCCCATGAAAAAATCGCATTACAATCCACCCAGCCAGGAGGATTTGTGTAACCATCAGGAAGAACGAAAATATAATGGACATTTTCAGAGCGGCCTGAATATCCGCAATGCGGGAATGACGATCATCGCCCGTGCTGACAAAGCGCATTATACCTGCATCCAGACCCACTTTTCCGAATACTTCAAAAATTCGCGTGAGGGAATTTGCCAGGGAATAGATACCAAGATAATCGGCTCCCACCAACCGCGCCAGAAGCACGGTAAATACATAGCGAATGACCTGCCCGAATGTCATTCCGGTAAAGGATACGGTGGCTTCTTTGACGATTTTAGAGGAGGAATTCATTAACTATTTTTCAATGCTTGATGATATAAGTTGTTTAGTTTTTCCAGTATTCCGTCAGAATCAAACACCTCACCCACACGTTGGCGGGCTTTTTGCCCTAATGTAATCAATGTTTCCGGCGCCTGTAACAAGGCAAGGGTTCTCTCCACCATTGCCGGGATGTCCTGCTCAACAAACAGACCGTCATCTTCAGATAGCGGGATCCCTTCCGCACCTACCGGAGTCGTTATGACCGGTGTACCACATTGTAACGCTTGCGTCAATTTCATTTTCAGTCCCGCCCCGCTCATAATGGGTGCTAAACATAGAATGGATTCGGCAACAAGTTGATCAATATTTTTTACAAATCCGGCATATTCAATGCCATTGGTTATATCTATTCTGCGCTTTAAATGATTGGTAAGATACCGACCTGTAATA
>JBHHUC010000087.1:0-6418 GCA_046861395.1 Fidelibacterota bacterium | reverse complement strand
GCTTTACGCAACTGATTCAATTCCTTTTCGTGCAAATGTTCTTCCGTCGTGTGTGATTCCCGCGTCTGTTGCAACTGCCTAAGCTGGTTCATTATGGGTGCTACCTGGTCTTCAATACGTTTCAGCTGAATTGTTGCTAACTGGATATCCTTTTCTTTCAGATCGATTGTGAGTTTTTCATGGCGCTTGAACCGTTTTAGCTGGAGGTTGAGACCATGGACTTTGGTTTCGACTTCAGCAATAATATTATTAATATTTTCCAGGTCTGCTTTGACGGCATCAAATTTTTTCAATGTGGCACGGCGTTGTTGTTTATACCGGTTGATGCCGGAGGCTTCTTCGAACATGCGCTTTCTGTCATCCCCTGTCTCGGACAGGATCTGTTCTATCATCTTTAACTCAATCACGGAATAAGCGTCGGCCCCCATGCCCGTATCAACAAATAAATCCTGTATATCCTTCAGTCGGCATGGAGTACGATTCATGAAGTATTCACTCTCACCATTCCGGAATACACGACGGCCGATTTCGATATCCATATATTCCACTGGGAGTTTTCCGCTATTATTATGAACCGTTAACGTCACTTCGGACATACTCAGTGGTTTCAATCCTGCCGCTCCGTTAAAAATAATATCTTCCATCTTGCCGCTGCGCAAAACGGAATGCTTTTGCTCACCCAGCACCCACCGGATTGCATCCACAATATTCGTCTTGCCGCAACCATTGGGTCCGACAACAGTCGTAATCCCTTCACCTAGCAATAGTTCTTCTTTTTTGGCAAAGGATTTAAAACCGTGGAGTGTGAGTTTCGAAATATACATTATATAAAATATACACATAATTAACGCTGGTTTAAGAGGAGAAACCGGTGAATATTGGTCAGTTTCCGGTTATGGTCTCAGCTTGAAATCCAATTTCATTTTTTTGGTGAAGCAGGGTATTCCCCTTTTCAATATTGGCATCCCGCGCTGAATTTTTCCCTTTAAATTAGTTTTCCCGTTCCGAATCCTGTAATTTATTGGTGGAATTCAATCACAGACAAAATAATCAGGAGATAGACATATGCCCGATTCCACGCCATCATGGCTACAATCATTTTCCAAGTATATGCCGGGACCACAATCCAAATACCGCCAAACGACGGCCGACGTATGGATTGGGTTTTTACACGGATTTATTCTACCGCTGACCTTTGTCTATAAACAATTTGAACCATCGGTCGAACTATGGGAAACAGAAAACGTGGAACGATGGTATAATGTGGCTTATGTTCTGGGAATAATTGTTATTCTTCGTATTCTGGTGAATTAGGCCAGGCCTGTTTCATCCCGGTGGCCAGTTCATCGCCCTGCCACCCAGTAAATGGAGATGGATATGGTATACGGCCTGCCCTCCGTTACGGTTACAATTGAATACCGTCCGGTAACCTTCGTCAGCAATTCCCTTTTCCCGGGCTAATGTTCGTGCAGCAAGAATAATTTTCCCAACTAATCCCGCATCCTCCGATGTCAGGTCATTCAGCGTAGTAATATGTTTTTTTGGTATAATCAGGATATGGACCGGAGCCTGGGGATTAATATCATTAAAGGCCACCAGGTCATCCGTTTCCATGAGAATATCACTGGGAATATCATGTTGACTGATTTTGCAGAATAAACAATCGTCCATCTTGTCCTCCTTTATAGATTTTCGTTGATAACGGCCAAGGCGGCGCCTACCGCCGTTTCAGCCCGTAACCGGCGATTCCCCAGACTTACCACCGAAACACCTTTGCTCATGATGGCCAACATTTCATTGGGAGAAAAATCACCCTCAGGTCCGATAATACAGGTTACTTCCGCATTCCGATTTTTAGCGACCTGCTGCGATATTTTTTCTTCTCCGTGCCAATGACAGACAAATGCACCATCCGGTTGCAATGTTTTGATCCATGAGTCGAACTGAACCGGTCCCCGTATCTTGAGGAAGCGACTCCTTCCGCATTGTTTGGCTGTGGCCAAAATAATTTTTTGCAACCGGCTGATGTTAACATCCTTCTTAATGACCCGCTCGGTAATGATCAAGGTAACGGAACGGGTTCCCAATTCAGTGGCTCGTTCGATGGCTGATTCCAGAGCCGATCGTTTCAGTACGGCCAGGACCAAGTGAACGGGCCGGCTATTCTCACCGTATTCAGGTAATATTTCCCTGATTTCACCTGCTACGAGGGGCGACAGTTCCGTAATCTGTCCCCGATACATGATTCCCTGTCCGTCCAATATATGTAATTCATCTCCGATTTGACACCGGAGAACACGATGAAGATGATGAGATTCCGATGGATTGCAGGTAAATCGGTTCTGCTTTATATCGGAAGGATCAACGTAAGCAAATATTCTATCCATTATCGCAAGGGACGAGTGAAACTGAATTCCAGAGTTAAACCATCGTAGCGACTTTTTCCATCGACCTTTACTCTCATCGGGAAAATATCATACCCGGCTGAAACGGCAATGGATGTACCACCGACCCAGACAAATGAAACTCCCAAATTTATATTCCCGCCAAAAGTAAAATAGGAATCAGCTGTTGTCCAGCGATTAAAAAACCGATCGTTATTCTCATCGCCGTCCAGTGTAATCAGGGGTCCGGCCTGAAGACTGATATAAGGCGAAAGATTATTGGCGATTTTCCCTTCGAACGGAAAATAATTAATAAATCCAAATATGGGAATGATGAGTAAATAACGATCCCCGACCGATTCGGCTTGCTGGGTGTAATAATTATAGAAAACAAATTCATCATCTGCTTTTATATCAAATAGTGTAATTTTTCCCCCCGCAGCCCAGGACGGTTGTGGCCGGACATAGGCACGATAACTGAAACCGTTTCCTTCCGACCCCACCAGTAAGCCGAAACCTTGAATCGCCGCCGGTTTTCCGATACTCAGAACCGGAGCGATCAGAAGCAAGGCAATGATGAGTTGTCTCATGGGATGAGTAAAACCTTTCCAAATTGTTTTCCCGACTCCATATAATGATGAGCCGACCGAACATCCACCATAGGGAAAGTCCTGTCAATGAAAGGCTGGATAATCCCCTTCTTGACAAGATCGAAAACAGCCTTAAAAGATGCCACGCTTCCCATGGTAGAACCCAATAGAGATTGCTGTTTCATGAAAAGATGCCTCAAATCAATTTCCACCTTTGGACCCGTTGTTGCACCACAGGTCACAATGCGTCCTCCAAACGCCAGAATACGCGTGCTTGTTTCCCAGGTTTTACGTCCTACATGTTCAAATACAACATCGACACCACGTCCATTCGTTATTCCCCGAACTGTTTTGCGGATATCGTCCTTTTTATAATTTAATACAAAGTCGGCGCCTAGGTTTTCGGCTTTTTCCATTTTCGCGACATCACCGGCGGTCGTGATCACTTTGCACCCGAAATGCTTTGCTATCTGAATTGCCATGTGCCCGATCCCCGAGGAGGCTCCCCAGATAAAGACCCATTCCTGATCCTGTATTCGCGCCCGATTGATCAACATTGTCCAGGCTGTTTCACCCACGAGAGGAAAGGCCGCTGCCGTATTGAAATCCATGGAATCAGGGATGGGATATACATATTGCGCCGGGATGGCCATTAATTCACAATTCGTTCCCGGTGCGGTTTCACCGACAATTCCGAAATCAGGACAAAGATTTTCTTCTCCTCTTTTGCAGGCCGGGCAGGTTCCACAGGAAAGTAACGGCTGGATAACGACACGATCTCCTACCTGCAAATGTGTTACAGCATCTCCCACAGCCGCAACATGTCCGGCACCATCACTACCGGGGATCATGGGTCGTGGTACACCCGGAATCCCCCGCCGGACCCAGAGATCCAGATGGTTCAAGGCTGCGGCTTCAATACGGATAAGAACCGAATCCTGATCAATTACAGGATCGGGAATATCCACCCAGCAAAGAACGTCCGGTGAACCATGCTCGCTGAACTGAACTGCCTTCATCCTTGTTGGTTATTCATCCATTGGCTGAGAGTATATTTTCCCGGACCGGTCAAAAACAATCCGGCGAATACTGCCGCCGATTCAATGGCATGGTAGGGACTCCCCTTCCCGGAAATGACATGATAGGCTACAGCGAAAATCATGGTCAGGAAGAGAAAGGACGTACCCAATCGAAAACCGACCCCCAGAATTAGTATTATTCCTCCGCCGAATTCGGATATGGCAGCCAGAAACCCCCAGAAGGGATGCCAAAAATGAATTCCTGCCGATCCCACTCCCATTTCGCCAATCCTAGTCCATGTGTCCAGACCACCTGCCAGTTTGGGGTAGCCATGCAGAATAAACATTACTCCCAACCCTACCCGGATGATCAATAAACCAAGTTCAAGCGATGAGGGCGATATGTTACTGATTTTAGCAATAATGTTTTTCATGTATCATCCTTTATATCTGTGAATTCGGCATCTACGATTTCGTTCTTCTTGCGCAGAGTGGTTTTCTCACTTTGAGACGGTTTGATGGACCGTTTACCGAAGATCGATTGATACACTGTATAGCCGACCCAGGCCAGGATGGCATAGAAGATTAATTTTCCCATTAGTAATCCCGGGTTGGATTGAAAAATTTTGTCCCTGAAACCGGCTGACGTATCACACTGACCACCTCTTCCAGGTCCGATGGGTTATTGACAAAATCAATATTATTCGTATTGATGATCACCAGGGGTGTATCCTGATAACTGAAAAAATATTCATTATAAATCTGATTCAATGCATCAATGTATTCCCGGGAGATGGTGGCCTCATAAGAGCGGTTCCGGCTGGTAATATTGCGCATTAGTGTATCCGTGTCAGCCTGGAGATAAATGACAAGATCCGGATGTATCACATTTCGTTCCAGAAGATTTGCGATCGTATCGTATAAGCCCATTTCATTTTCATTCAGATTCAGGGAAGCGAAAAGGCGGTCTTTGACAAACATATAGTCCGTAATTAACAGATTATGAAACATATCCACCTGTCGCAGCACCTGCTGCTGGCGATAGCGCTGCAAGAGAAACCACAATTGTGTCTGAAAGGCAAAACGCTCAGGATCCTGATAAAATTCGGCCAGAAAGGGATTATCATCAAATTCTTCCAATACTGTCCTGGCATGCAATTTATTGGCCAAAAGCTTCACCAGACTGGTTTTCCCTACGCCAATTGGCCCTTCAATTGCGATATAGTATAATTGTTTCATGCCTGCCCCTTATATATTTGTTTCGTGACATGGGATCGATCAGGACAATGAATGAGCAGATATTGCACGGATTTATTATATCCGGGGATGATGAAATCAGGAGCTATCTCGGCAAAGGGGATTAAAACGAATTTACGTTCTGCCATTTTTGGATGCGGAATGGTCAATCGCTCGGTAGCGATCCTGGTGGTTCCGTAACAAATGATATCGATATCGATGGTTCGGGGATAATGTTTGATATGGTTCCGCGGTCGTCCCAGCATAGCTTCAATCCGTTGAGTTTCATCCAGTATATCAAAAGGGTTCAAATTGCTCTGTACCGATATAACGGTGTTCAGAAATTTCGGCTGGTTCTTGATTTCCAAAGGATCGCTTTCATAAATCGAGGCGGTTATAAGGCCTGAGATACCATCCACCAGTCCCAAAGCCGTAATGGCATTGGCCAGGTTGGCATCACGATCACCAAGATTTGTCCCCAATGATAGAAATAATTGTTCAGACATAATCAGCCCGGGTACGTCTTAATTCCACTTCCACGTCGTCCAGAACACCCTGTACCGGAGCATTCGGTTTTCGTACTCGAATGATTAATTTCTCAATCAAAAAATTTTTAATGATTTCTTTGGCAATTGCTTCCGCCAATGCTTCAATCAAATAAAACTTATGTGTTTTGGTAAATTTCTCTACTGTAGCGTAGATTGATTGATAATCGATGGTATCCTTCAGGCTGTCCGAAAGGCCGGCCTTCCGTAACGGACGATACAGTTCAAGATCTACAGCAAATTTTCCCCCCAGGTTATTTTCCGATTGCTGAACACCATGGTATCCGTAAAACACCATATTTTTTAATCTAATTATATCCATGTAGATCGTCGCATTTAATTTGTTTTTTAACTAAATAAGTTACACAATAAGAACTTCTGGCAAAAGTATGACGACAGGGTAATGGATAAAAAAAAGCCCCGCATCGCGAGGCTTTTTCCAGGTTTTCCTGATTTAATACATTCCGCCCATACCTGGGTCCGGTGCCGGTGGCATCGGCGGTTCTTTTTCCGGAATTTCCGTTATGGAAGCTTCCGTGGTCAGCAGCAGACCTGCAATTGAAGCGGCATTTTCCACTGCAACACGGGCAACCTTGGCCGGATCAATAATACCCGAATCAAACATATTCACATATTTGTCATTA
>JBHHUC010000025.1:0-28162 GCA_046861395.1 Fidelibacterota bacterium | reverse complement strand
GCGGATTATTCCCGTCCCTATCATGATCTAACATCAATAAAAATCTACGTGCGAGCCGGAAAAAAATTTTGTACTCTCGTACGCAAAAAAAGAAACCAATATGAACGATTTAAAGAAAAAAACATCCTTTTCCAAGGAAGACATTATTCGGGTAGCCGAAGGCCTGGTTTTCGGACTGAAAAACGGCAAGTTGCCCAAACCGCCCATGCTGATGATTGACCGTATCATGCACATCTCCGATGAAGGCGGGAAATACGGCAAAGGCGAAATAAAGGCCGAACTGGATATTCATAAATCCAACTGGTTTTTCAATTGCCATTTCAAAGGCGATCCGGTCATGCCCGGTTGCCTGGGGCTTGACGGATTTTGGCAATTGCTGGGCTTCTTTCTGTCCTGGGTCGGTGGAGAAGGCCGGGGTCGGGCCCTGGGTGTTCAAGATCTGAAATTTAAAGGTCAGGTACGTCCGTACCATACCAAAGTTATCTATAAAGTGGATATCAAGAAATTGATCACCCGGCCGGTGTACATGGCCTGGGGCGATGCGGAATTACGCGTCAAAGATCGCGTGATTTACTTCGCCAAGAACCTACAGGTGGGATTATTCAAGAATCTCACCTATGACTTCGGCGGCGATCCGGCCCTCGATACATTTTAATCCCGGAAAAGGAAAAATATTATGGCTCTGCGCTGCGGCATTGTCGGTCTGCCCAATGTCGGTAAATCCACGATCTTCAATGCCTTGACGGCGTCGTCCGTCCCGGCTGAAAACTATCCCTTCTGCACCATTGATCCCCATGTGGGAGTCGTTCCCCTGCCTGATCCACGGTTGAAGAAATTGGCCACAATTTTCCGACCGGGAAAAATCACACCTGCCACAGTGGAATTTACCGATATTGCCGGACTGGTCCGGGGGGCCAGCGAAGGGGAAGGATTGGGAAATCAATTCCTGGGACAGATCCGTCAGGTGGGCGCCGTCGTTCATGTGGTACGTTGCTTTGAGGATGAAAACATTACCCACGTGGAAGGCAATATCGATCCCGTCCGGGATGCCGAACTGATTGAAACGGAACTGCTACTGGCAGATCTGTCCACCATCGAGAAACGCTTGCACCAGGTACAGAAACTGGCCCGTTCCGGCGATCGCAAAGCACAGAAGGAAAGCCAGGTATTGGAAAATATCCAGGCTCATCTTGATGCCGGACACCGGGCCCGCACTTTCCCTGTGGAAACGGAATTCCTGCCTCTGATCCGGTCGCTCTTTTTACTTACGCGCAAACCGATACTCTACGTGGCCAACGTGGATGAGAAGGAAATTCAGCAGCAAACCAGAAATTCCCACGTCCAGGCCCTTTTTGATTTTGCCGAAAAGGAAGGAAACCTGGCCATTCGACTCTGCGGCCAGCTGGAACAGGAAATCGCTTCATTGAGCGACGATGACAAGGCGCTCTTTCTGGAAGAGTATGGCTTACCGGAACCGGGATTGGATAAACTGATCCATGCCAGTTTCAGACTATTGGGATTGGAAACATTCTTTACCGGCGGACCCAAGGAAGTCCGGGCCTGGACCATTCGTCAGGGAGCCGCGGCACCCGAAGCGGCGGGGGAAATCCATACCGATTTCCAGCGCGGATTCATCAAGGCGGAAGTCTATCATTACGATGATTTGATTCGCCTGGGCAGCGAACAGGCCGTTCGCGATGCCGGATTAGTGCAGTTGGAAGGGAAAGATTATATTGTCAAAGACGGAGATTGTATCTTCTTTAAATTCAACGTGTGAGGTCAATCCTCCTCGTCTTCCTCGTCCCATTCTTCATCTTCATATTCCCATTCTTCGTCGTCATCATCATCGTAATAATCTTCGGGAGGATAACCGTACAGCGACGGATCGTACACCGGTTGCGGTTCTTTTTCCTGTTCCTGTTCCTGCTTCACGATAATCACTTTCGGGTCGCCCGATCCGTTTTCAGCATTTTCCAGGGCCGATTGCACCGCCGTCCGGTCTTCCTCCGATAGTGCCGGTGATTCGAGAGCGCGACTGCGATTGAACAGAATTCCCCCCAGGACACCAAAAAGCAATGTTAACAAGGCAAAGACCGATCCTTCCATTTTAAAGAGATATCCGCCGAAAATATCCTGTTCCAGGCCGTAGGCCAGGAAGATGCCCACGCCAATGAGTAAAGAAAAGACAATAATCATATTCCCCATGACCTGTGGCAGTTTGATTTCCATCACCAAGGCATATAAAAACCATCCCAGTATGCCCAGGACAGCGAAAATGATACTGACCAGGTATAAGTTCGCAAACAATGATACGACATATCCCACCAGGGCAGTAGCCGGAATCAGATAGCCAAAACCTGACTTGATTTCATTGGACATGATCAATTACTCCCGATTTATGAAAACGAATCGGGTCCAAATTGGCAGAATTAACGACGAAAATCAAGGAATAAAGTAAGGGGGCTGAAATCCTGCTACCATACCGGAAGACCCGGTTCACGAACCTTTTCCCGATCACTGTCGCCACTGCTAATAAATGTCAGATTCGATCTTCGGTCGGCTGCGGTCTTTTCCTTGTATTATTTAAGAGTGTAAACCTATATTTACCCAAATATGGAGGTAAGGGAAACGGAAAATCAAAATGATTTTCCGGTCAAATTCTATGAATAAAAAAAGTTTGTCTTTCATTCACTCCTCCGGGGTGATCCCCGTTTTGGTCTGTTTCTTCTTCATTCTGGGAATTCACCCGGTTCAGGCCGCCAATACCTACGTGGAGCGAAATCCCCGCAATGAGCACCAGTATCTGTTCTGGAGTCCGCAACTCGGAGATTCCACCCTGAAGTATGTTGAGAATCAGGGCGGGACTTTCCGCGTTTTATGGGTGTATGCCTTTCAACCGTCCCGTTCGGCCCGCTTGTCCGAAGTCAAATTATTTGACGTAACCGGCGATGGACGCATGGATATTGTTGCCCTGAGCCGCTCCGTGATGGGACTGGGGCCCGGTGATGATCCCTGGCTCCTGGTCTTTCCCGGCACGGCTGATAGCTTTTCTGCAACTCCCCTTACCTTCTCCGCTCCCCTGGCGGATCGGGAACGAATCCGGGCTACCGGATTCGACATCGTTCGGCATGAAGAACGGGTCTGGCTGGTGCTGGCCGAAGGAACACCCGAACGCCGGGCTACTACGCTGCAGCTGGATATCAGCAACGGAGTCCTTTCCGCTACTACCATTCGTACTTTTTCTTCTCCCTTTATCTCCAGCGGGTACGGACCAGTCTATGCCACTGCCCTGCAATCCGGGGAGGAACGGTTTGTCCTCCTATTCAGCGCCGAAGCCAATCTCCTGAAAACAGCCCTGTTTCCTTTTACCGGCGGCAATGCCTTGGACGAAAAAGTTCTCATCACACCCACCGGTACTCACCTGATTGGTCCCGGTCTCCTCCGTTCCGATTTGAATCATGATCAGACCGAAGAAATTCTCATTCCCTTTGATAATCAAACCGTGATGACGTTGGAATGGGTGGACCGCACCCTGGAATTGAACCCAACCGATATGAATAGTCCCTTCCTATGGCCCGGCAATGAAACAACATTAAGTCAGGCCCTGGCCGGCTGGCAATCCCCGCCCGTTCCGGCCGCGGAAGTTCCTGTCCCGGAATTGGAAACAGTAGCTACGGAAGATTCACTACGTTGGATGGTGGATTTCACCGACACCCTACGACTGGGTGATTCACTAGCATACAGTCCCCGAACCGATACGGCGGCTTCCTTCTACAGTTTTACCTGGCAAGCCCAGCCCCCGCGAGGTGTGCGGTTCAATCCCGATGCCGGGAACATTACCTGGATGCCGGAAAAGGACCAGACCGGTTGGCATCTCTTTTCTTTTGTTTATGAAGAAAAAATGGGAGAAAAACTCGTTTCTCATGATGATGAATACGGAGCCCGTCTCCAGCTTACACCCATCGTAAAAACCACAACAACCCGTTTCGCAATAGTCGTCCTGGATACCACGGCCCCGGATACAGCCATCACGTTCGACAGTCTGGCCTTTGTCCAGGCCGAACCGCGTATGTTCTCCCTCATCGTCACCACTCCCACCGAACTGGCCAATAACCGGTATCAGTTCGAAGGCGAATCGCCCTTCGGGATCATGGTGCATGAATCCAATGCCATCCCCGGCACGGATAAAAAACTGGTGGGACACAATATCATGGCCGACCTGAATCTGGTCCAGCGTGATGCGTCCGTGACCTTCCGATATTTTACACCGGATACATCCCTGTCCCACATGACGACGCTGACCATTATCCATGATTTTGAATCCAATGTCATGTATATGTCGGTTACACCGCAAATGGATACCGTTCCCCAGTCTTTCAGCCCCGAATCCTGGGATCCCCATTTCTACAATTACCCGGAATATTTTTTTGAAGGATTTCCTGCCACGATGAAAATGGATTCCGCCGGACAGACCCTGGTATTTGCCTTCGGAGAATCGGCAGCTCCTCAGGTTCTGAATGCTTCTGTGATGATGCTCAGTCCCATCCAGCCCAACCACTGGCTTAGTCTCTACCTCAAAGAAGGGACGCTGGCCGAAATCCGCGGTGAAATCAAAGTGAAGGAAAATCTGTCCCAAAAGGTCATCGTGGAAATGGATCTCAACGGGGAATTTATTCCGCGGCTGCTCACTACCCGCAGCGAATATGCCGACCATCCCCCGTCCTTACCCATTCCCGTTACCCCCATTCCGCTGCGTCTGCCCGAACCACCCAAGGATGAGGAACTTCAGGAACCGCCACAAAAGATCGATAATATCCCGGCACCAACGATGACCGTTCCTGATTCTACTGCGATAATGGAACCGGACAGTGCCGCGACCACCTTGCCTGCAGCAAAACTACCCGCCAGCGATACTCTGACCGTTCCTGAGCCGTCTGAAACGGCCCTTCCGGATACGGTATCAACCCCCGCCGACTCCACCGTTTCGGACACGACAGGACAACGCTAATGACAAGGTCCGGGCGTTTCCTGGTTATTATCTCGCTTCTGGGATTATTGCAGGCTGATGATTTGCAAATCCTCCATATGACCGGTACCTACGATCTGGACCAAGACGGACAACTGGAATTTCTGGCGCTGGAAGCAAAGCAAGGAGAACGGGGACAACCCTCCTTCCTGCGATACTATGAACTTGACAAGGACGGGTATCAGGATTTGATCTGGGAAGTGGCTTCACCCGACGGTTTGCTGGGACATTTTGTAGATGCCATGCTGGGTGACATGGATGGCAATGGCGAACCGGAACTGATCACCATCATGAATGTGTCGGGCGAACATGATCGCGACCTGCTGCAGCCCATTGTATTTATCTATCCCGTGGGAGAAGTCGGCTTCCAGGAAGAACCGGCGGCATCACTCCGCCTGGCATCGAAACAACCATTTATCCGCTGCCAGAATTTCCAATTACTGGACGTGGACGGTGACGGCGACCAGGAAATTGCCGCATCGCTGGGTGCCCCGCTGCGGTCGGTGGTCCTCATTGATCGGCACGCCGAAGGTGACCTTTATGAAAGAACCATGATTGATCCAGCCATTTTCCGGACTGGGGCCGGCTTCGTGTTCGTGGCCGCGCTGGATTATGACCGGGACTTCCGTGACGACATCATCCTGTTTTCCCCCGAAGGAAACGTCCTGAAAGCCCAGACCTTCTACAATAATGAAGAAACATTTGAACCCGGTCCCTTGGTGACGAAAACCATACCCGGGCTGGATCAGCTTCTACCCCGTAAAATCGTGGAAAGCGATTGGGACAATGACGGGTTCAAGGATATGCTGCTGCCGTTTAAGTCGGGACATCTACTGGCACTCACACCGACACCGGAAACAACCGTCATTGACCAGCTGTCCTATGACGGCGGTCCTTTGTCCGACCTCAACGTCGGCGATTTCAACCAGGATAAGCTGGACGATTTACTACTGGTATCCGGAGCCATGAATTTGATGACCCTGGTTGCCAGTGCCGATACGGCCACCGGCGCCCGAATCGATTATTTTTCCCTGGAGGATGAATCCAATAAAACGCAGGTATTTGCCACCCTGCCACTGACGCAGATGGGGTTGTACCTGGGCACGGTGATAGGCGCCGGCTGGGATGGCGAAACCAGTGCCGTATTCATGACGGAATTGGGCCGTGGACCGGAAGAAATTGCACCCCCCTTGCCCTTGGCGGGAGACATTCCCCGGGAACAAGTGGATCTGCTGGCAGAATTTCCCGAAATGCCCGACACCCAATTTTCTCTGCCGGAAGTCCCCCGACCGGCACGGACCACGGGACAAGCCCTGCCTCCCGGTGTTCTACCGCGACATGTTCTGCCGGTCAATCAGGCCTTTGCCTACACCATTCCCGAAGAGGAAGGCGAAAATTTCTATTCTTTCCGCTGGTTGCAGCCGCCACCGAAAGGGATGTATTTCCATTATGATACGAAATCCATTTTATGGACACCCGATGAAACGCAACTGGGGGCCTTTCAGCTGGCTTATCACGTGGAAATGCAGGTGGGTGAAACGGTAGTCACGGAACCGACGGAAAATGATTCTTTGATGTCCTATTCCGTTAAGCCCGAACTGGAAGGCTACGATGAATATCTATGGGTTTATGTGAATGACCCGCCAGTGTTTTTATCCCAACCCGAAGGTACGGAATTCGTGGTCAATTCAGTCTTTGAATACGAACCCGTCGTGCGGGACCGCAATATTGATGATGTGTTGCAATTGGATCTGGAAGTGGCCCCGGAAGGCATGGTCCTGGATTCCGGTCGCATCATCTGGACCACCGACAGCTCCCATGTGGATGTCTATGATGTCCGCTTGGTGGTCACGGACGGATTTGATCGTACGGCTCAGGAATTCAAGCTTTTCGCGCGGGCCGGGGTCCGGATTATTTCCAAACCGCCTCTGTCCGGTGCTGTCAATCAACCTTACCGCTATGAAACAGAGGTTTGGCATCAAAATCTTGACCAGCCGGTTACCGTTTTACTCTACCAACCGCCGGACGGCATGGAAATTTCCACCGACGGAATCATCGAATGGACACCGGATGAAACACAGATTGATACCCAGACCGTTGCCATCGTGGCCCGGCAGGGTGTCGCCACCGATACCCAGTTTGTGGCCATATTCGTAAACCATCCCCCAGTCCTGGATGCCATTCCGCCCCCCATGACCATGATCAACCTGGGCAATACCTGGGATTTTCAGATCGAAGCGCACGATCCCAATGAATTCGATGAACTCACTTTTACCGCCATTACCATGCCGGAAGGGATGCGAATGGATCCCTACTCCGGTCGCCTGCGCTGGGATCCCACCGGAAATCAACTTGATTTCTCCCAATTGAAAATGGAAATCTCCGACGGCCATACGATTCGGTCCTTCGAGGCGGAATTCTTTGTAAACGCTCCCATCAAGATTGTTTCCATCCCTCAGTTACAGGCCACGGTGGGGGAAGAATACAAGCACGAAATCATGACCAGCGATCGTAACCGGGCAACGCTTCTGCCCTTCAGGAAAACAGTCAAGGTCATGGACGCTGCCAATGCGCGGCTCTATGCCGTAAATATTTCCGATGATGTATATCGCGAAAATATTGAGCGCTATATCGGGGACTGGAACCATGCGGAAACCGTATATCTTACCGATCCCACCCTGCCGGAAGACGATCAGATTTCACGTCTAAACCTGAAAAAATATGTTCATTCCATCTTCTATGAGGACGACCGTCTCTATGTCATCGTGATGACAATAGATGAACGGACCGTAAAAATAAAGGACGTGCTGTGGGAATTTTTCCATGGCAACCAGGGAACACCGCCGAAAGTGGTAGTGGAAAAACGCTCCATGTTGCGCTATTCTCTGGTGGATTTCCCCGACGGAATGATAATTGACGAACTAACAGGAACCATCCACTGGACACCAACGAAGGACCAGGTGAATAAACAGAAAGTAACCCTGGTGGTTTCCGACGGCTATGCCAAGGATGAACAAACATTCGAAATTTATGTCAATCACCCGCCGACCATCGTATCCCGTCCCCCGGCCATCGCTCAGGTGGATGAAGTATACCGTTACCAGATCCAGGTGGAAGATGCCAATGAGGATGCCTACCTGGAGTATGAACTGGTGAAAGGTCCCCAGGGCATGCAGCTCAGTCGGGACGGTAAACTGGTTTGGGTACCCCAGGCTTCACAGATCAACACCCATCTCTTTGAAGTGAAAGTATCCGACGGCTACCGGGAAGATGTACAGCAGCAAAAAGTGTTTGTGAATATTGCTCCTACGGTGCTGTCAAAGCCAAAACCAGTGGCCCTGACCGGTTATGAATACCGCTATAAACTGACGGCGGAGGATTTAAACAAGGATGAAATCACGCTGCGTCCGATTCGTCTGCCAAAATATGCCAAATTCAACCCCCGCACCGGCGGTTTGACGTGGAAACCCCGGAACAATCAACTAGGTCCCAATGAGGTCGTCATTCTTGTTATTGACGAACATGGTGCCACCACCACTCATTCCTTCCAGATTCATGTCTTTGAAGATCCCAGCGCCAGGCAATTCGTCAATACGTCCTGGCCTCTGATGCTCACCTTCGTCGGTGTAATGTTCGCCTGGGGTATCTCCCAGATGTAAGATCAGGATAACGCTTTTACAATCACGTCCTGCAGTTCCACTGGTAGATTGTACCGTAGCGTCAGAACATAGAGTGGTTTGCTGAGACGTAACCGTTTGAGTTTGACATAATCCTTTTCCGTCGTCAGGATGCCGGCCGTTTTACCGGTATCATCCCAGGCTTCAATCTTATCTACATCCGCCCGGGTGTAATGATAATGATCGGGAAAAATAAACTCCTTCGCAATGTCCAGATATTTCCTTCCGGCCGCCCGGCGGAAGGATTCGGGATCGGCAATGGCACAGACCAAAATAAAGGGAGCATCACAAGATTCAATGGGTCCGTAAGGAGACTGGAGGACCGTCTCGGCTGTGAGTTGAAATACGGGCCGGGACAGAGCGGAGATTTTCCTGTCAACATCCTGGGGCAGGTCATACCATTCTGACTTGGTCAATAATATGGCATCGGCCCGGTGGGCGTGGCGCCAAGCTTCCCGCAGACGACCGGCCGGAAACAGGGAATAATTCTCCTGTCGATCACCAGCACTGATTACCAGTAAATCCAAATCGCGGTGCAGGGAGCGGTGTTGAAAGGCATCGTCCAGCAGAATAACGTCCGGCTGAAATATATCCACAAGAATCCGGCCGCCACGGAAACGGTTTTCATCCACTACAATGGGGACATCATCCAGGATATCCCGCATCATGGAGGGTTCATCGCCCAGTTCCTGCCAGGTGGACTTTTCCGATCCGATGAACGTTCCCCGTGTTTTCCGACCATAGCCCCGACTGAGAATCGCAACCTTATACCCTTTTTCACAGAGCCACATCGCCAGGGCTACGGTAACCGGAGTCTTGCCTGTGCCGCCCATGGTAATGTTGCCAATACTGATTACCACAGCCGGAAGAGTTCGCACTGGAAACCAGCCCCGGTCATAAAGAATATTCCGCACGGTCATGATACAGCCATAAATACCAGCCAATGGCACTATAATGGTATTTAATAATCGCATTGTCCTAAAGAACTCCGGCCCTTCGGTCCGCTTCCCGGGATAACTGGTCCAGCCGGGTTTTAAGTGTCATGATTCCCTCTGCTTCGGACATATCCGCCAGAATTTCAAACGGCTCACCGAAAAGGAGTTCAATCCGGGAAAAGGGTTTCGCGACATAAAATGTGTCCCAATTGGTAAAGCCCCAGGATCGTGTGGCACTGGCACTGATGGGAATAATGACGGCGCGGGTCAACCGTGCGGCGCGGATTGTGCCTGACTTCGGTTCCAGCGCCGGGCCTTTTGGTCCGTCCGGAGTAATGTAGAGAACGGTGCCTGGTTGTCGTAATGTTTTGACAATATTCTTAAAGGCGGCGCTGCCGCCTTTGCTGCTGGAACCGCGAATCATTTTCCAACCCATGCGAAATGCCATCTGTGAAATCAGTTCGGCGTCGGCATGGGTTCCGGCAAGGGCATAATATCCCCGTTGGGAAAAATGGAAAAAGGGAGCCAGTAACCGTCCATGCCAGACGGCAATGATTACCGACTTTCTCTCCTGCAACGCACGGGCGATCACCGCTTCATTATCCACCCGCCAGCAACAGGTCTTGTGCAGAACAAGCAACAACCATTTGGCCAGAATCACCCGGACCGTATTCATGACTCAACCAGCCGTCTGGCAATGGTATCGGCGATCCGGTCATAGACACCGGGCATTCCCAGCGCCCGGCGAACCGTTTCAAAATCCGCCAGCATCATCTTCCTGTCCCTGGATTCCCCGGTCAACAGGGGTTCCAGAGCAGCCACCAGGTTATCTTCTTTCATGCTGGCCTGCAGAAATTCCGGGACAATGTCCTTATTGCCAATGAGATTGACCATGGAAGCGTATGGAACACGGACCAGCCGCTTCGCCAGCCACCAGCTCAGGGGCGACAGACGATAACAGACCACCACGGGAGTATCCAGCAAAGCGGCTTCCAGGGTGACAGTTCCGGACGCTGCCAGAGCCGCCGTGGCCTGATGGATGGCGGCAGGGATGTCAGTGATTTCCCGCCGGATCGTTGGTGGCAGGAGCGGAAGTTCCACTCCCGGAGCCTGTCCTACTACACATTGCAGATCCGGCCTGCGCCGCATTAATTCCTGTGCGGTATTGATAAAAACGGGCCAGTGGCGATCCACTTCCTGTTGCCGACTGCCCGGCAATAATACCAGAATGGGTTTACGGGAATCCAATTCATGACGGGTCAGAAAGGCCTGGATTTGTTCTCCGGTGATTTCCCGGTCTACCAGGGGATGCCCCACATAATCCGTTACCAGCCCCCGCTCCCGGAACCAGGCCGGTTCAAAGGGAAAAATACTAATGGCCTGATCGACATGAGTTTTCAGGATTTCCAGACGTTTTTCCTTCCAGGCCCAGACCTGAGGCAGAATAAAATATGTTACCGGGATGTTCAGGGCGGCAATCCGTTTCAACAGGCGCAGATTGAAACCGGGATAATCAATGAGAATGATACGATCCGGCTGTAACTCAGCGATGGCGTTTACCGTTTCACCCATGACTTTCATCATAAACGGCAAATGTTTGATCACTTCGGTAAAGCCCATCAGTGATAAATCATCGCTGTGATACTGTAATTCCAGTCCGGCGGCTTTCATTTTATCACCACCATGACCATGAAACGTAACCCGGGGGAGTCTGGCCCACAAGGCGGCCATGAGGCGTGCGCCGTGCAGGTCGCCGGATGCTTCACCGGCTACAAAATATAACGACAGGGATTTATCCGCCATGGGGGCTGTTTCGGATTTGAACGAAAACGTCAGGAAGGGGCATTCCGGCTCAGATGGTTACACGTAACCAGAGGATGATCAGGATAAACAGGATATTTTGCAGCGTCCGCTTTTCGGTTTTGAAGGTCTTGCGCCAGGAGGCCGGTTCACGGTCGTCGCGGCCGGACCAGGGTGTGAAACGGGGAATCAGAGCCGGGATAAATTCTTTGTAGGTGGCGTAATCACTGCCAAACAGTTTATCCAGCGTCTCTTCTTCCAGATGGACGATTAACCCATATTGTACCCCAAAGAACAACCATGTCAGCACTAGCATGAACCAGAGGGCCTGACCACCGGCCAGAAATGCAATGCCCGTGTATATGATCATATTCCCCACGTAAAGTGGATTCCGGACATAGGCGTACGGTCCAGATGTGCACAGGGATGGCGCACCCACTTTCATGGTGCGTGTAGCCCCACCGGCATAGCGTACTGCATTCAGCCGCAGCCATTCTCCCGCTGCAAGCAGAAACGCCCCGATAGGAAGCAGATGCCAGATGGGATCGGCATTATAAATAATAAGGAGGGCCAGAGGGATGGGAGTGTAACTGCGGTTGGAAAAAAAGAATTTGCGAATATCCATATCAGTGTATGTCTTCTATAATCATGTCATGAATGGTGATGGCCAGTTCCAGGGCATCGCGACCGGCCTGGCCGTCTACAATGGGCCGGGCATGCCCCTGGATCGTCTGAACAAAGTTGGTTAATTCCATTTGCAGGGCATCGAAGGACTTTACCGGCGGTTTATCATAAACTATTTCCCGCTGGCGACCATTGCTGTCCAGCGGTGCCGTCAACAGTGACTGGTTTTTATCCGGGGATTTATCCCGGACCCGGTAGATTTCTGTCAAGCCCAAGAGGAAATCAATTGTCACATAGAGATTTTGCTGAAAAATTTTAAACTTTCGCACCTTATCCTTGGCAATACGGCTGGAAGTCATGTTCACTACCGTACCGTTTTCAAAGCGGATGCGGGCATTGGCGATATCAACCGAATCGGTCATGATGGAAACGCCGCTGGCACGGATATTTTTTACCTGGGATTTTACCAAGGCCAGGATAATGTCAATATCATGAATCATCAAATCCAGCACCACTGGGACATCCGTCCCCCGTGTGGTATACGGCGCCAACCGCTGTACCTCGATGTATTTCGGAGCCAGATCCACATCCTGCAGGACCATGAGAGCCGGGTTCAGCCGTTCGATATGTCCCACCTGGATGATGGCTTGCCTGTCTTTGGCCAGGGATAACAGGTGATTGGCTTCGGCCACCGTTTTTGTAATCGGTTTCTCAATGAATACATGTAATCCTTGTTGGAGACAGGTCGTAGCCACTTCGGCATGATAACGGGTCGGAGTTACAATGGAAACCGCGTCACAGGCGGCCATTAGGTCCGTCATGGTTCGGTATGCTTTTGATCCCGTTTTCCCGGCGATTTCTTCGGCTCGCTGCCTGTCCGTGTCATAGACACCTACCAGATCAACCGTTGGCATGGCGGCATAATGCCGGGCATGATGCTGTCCCAGATGTCCGACACCGATTACCCCTACTTTCATGAATATAATTCCCTGTTTTTCATTCTTTCCACCGGTGTAAAGTTATGAAATTGTATTTGGGATTCATGCGATTATGTATGAATGCAATTTAACCGGATTTATTCTCCTCCACTATTTAATCGAAAACGGGAGGCGGGAAACGGGGTAGTTAATGAAGAATTAGGAATGAAGAATTGGATAGTTACATTATGACGGAAACGAATTTCAAATATCGATTTTCAAAATACGGTTAGTGGTTTTGGCCTGAATTTGTCATGTCACTTTTATCTTTAATCTTTATTTCACTACCAATATTTGGGAAAATTCTGTTATCTGCGACAGGTGATTGCTAAGTAGATTTCCCCGCCGGAATTTCGTCGCATACATCGGCCTTTTATTCATCGTCTATGATTTCTGACAGTGCCACAAAAACCATGTCCTACAGGGTTCTTTCCTGTCTTCATGCCGTTATGACCAAACTGCATCCCGCGTCCCGTTACCGCTGGTCCAAGCGCCTCACCAAACTGTTCTTCTTCGTCCTGACACTGCGCAAGAATACTGCACTCGAAAACCTACGGAAAGCCTTTCCCGGGAAATCAGAGCCCTGGTATAAAAAAACCACTCACGCCTGTTATCAATCCTATTCCTGGAACCTGATCCACTTCCTTGGATTTCCCGAATCCCTGCAGGATATTCATATCACCGTCGTGGGCCGTGACCAATTGGATGCTACCCTGCACCAGGGAAAGGGTGCTATTCTTGTAACGGGTCATTTCGGTTCCTGGGAAATCTTGGGCGCCTGGTTGGGGTCACACGGTTATCCCACCGCACCGGTTGTCCAGAAACAACATAATCCCGGTGCCAATCGCTTTTTCTATGAACGGCGCGAAGCCGTCGGACTCCAACAGATCTGGCAAAAAGCCGGATCGACAGCCATGACTGATGTCATTCGCCAAGGACAGATTCTCTGCCTGCTGAGTGACCAGGATGCCCGCCGGAAAGGCCTTTTCGTGTCTTTTTTCAATCGGCCTTCCTCCACGCCTAAGGGAACAGCCGTATTTCATTATCGCACAGGAGCACCACTGATTCTGGGAGTATGCATACAGCGGCAACCTTTCGAATATGAAATCCATTTCAAGATAATCACGCCACCGGAAAAACGTGATCTGACAGCATTGACCCAGCGCTATACTACGGAAATGGAAACCATCATCCGCCGCCATCCGGAACAGTATTTCTGGTTCCATCGGCGCTGGAAAACACAACCATGAATCGTCGGCTCCTTTCCCATCCATCCATCGTCAGCGATACTGTTGGAACGCTGAAAAAAGGCGGTTTAGTGGTTTATCCCACCGATACCTTATACGGCTTCGGTGTCATCGGTACCGACGGTGAGGCCATTCAACGAATCAACCGCATCAAGGGCCGAACCGGTCCCATGAGTGTCATTGCACCGGATACAGCCACGGCCCGTACCTGGGCCCGATGTACTCCCGATGAATGGGCAACAATCCTGACCGAATTGGGCGGCGCTACTACCGTAATTTTCCCGGTTAAACCAGGAATTGTCCATCCTTCCCTTTTGGGTCCGGATCATTCTTTGGGTGTACGAATTCCACGGCAACCGTCCATCCTGAGTATCGTCGCCCGGCTGGGGCAACCCCTGACGACGACCAGCGTAAACCGCACCGGTCAGGCTCCCTGTAATGATCCCGACGAAATTGAACGGCAGTTCGGATCTGAAATTGATCTTTTGATTGATGGCGGTCATTTACCGGCCTCGTCCGGTTCACGTATTTTCAAATTAGACCATTCAACTCTGAAGATGATCCGACCATGAAGAAATTCCTGATCTACCTGTTGCTGGGGATGATTCTCCCGGCTCAGATTCCTTCCCTGCCAGCCGGCGAACGTTTGGAATATACCGCCCAGTTCAACGTTATCCCCGCCGGGAAGGCCACGTTGTCCAATTTGGGTGTGGAAGAAATCGATGGGGATAAAACATTGCACATGCGCTTTGAGGCCCGAACGGGAGCTATTGCTGATCGTATTTTTAAGATCCGTGACCGGATTGATACCTGGCTCTATCTGGATGATTTAACCACCGCCCACCAGGAAAAACGACTGCGGGAAGGAAATTACCGCCGGAAAACGTCCTTACGAGTGGATCGCATCGGAAAAATCATCACGACCCGCCACGATACCTTCCATATCGCCGAACCCATCCGTGACCCTTATTCCCTCTTGTATTACCTGCGTACCATTCCCCTGTCTCCAGGGGATACCTTACGCTTCAATACCTTCGACAACGGCACATTTACACGCTTCATGACTCGCATTACACATCGAGAAATTCTGCACGTTCCGGCCGGGACCTATCCCTGTTTGGTGTATTCTCCGTTCCGAGAGGATGCTTCCCTGTTCAAGAATCAGGGCGATATGACGGTATGGTTCAGTGATGATAAACAAAAATTACCAGTGCAGATTGTCATCAAACTGAAATACGGATCACTGGTGATGAAATTAAAACGGATAAAAACGGCCGCGGCTATCCCGTAAACAGGCGCCCGATATCATTGATAATGACCGTCGCAAAAAGCAATAAAAGCAATGCCATTCCGATCTGTTGAATCACCAGCCGGAACTTGACGGACAGAGGACGCCGGATAACTGCCTGAATCAGGGTGACCAGGATATGGCCGCCGTCCAGACCCGGAACAGGTAATATATTGATAAAGGCCAGATTGATACTGAAAAAGGCCATGAATACCAGCAAATTCACCCAGCCGGCCTTGGCCGATTCACCCGCCATCTGCGCCACAGCAATCGGTCCACCCAGCTCCTTGATGGAGGCTTCCCCGGAAAATAGCATGGACAGGCTGGAGCCTATAAGCAAGACCGAACCGGCCGTGGACCGGGCACCCAGTTTGATCGCTTCTCCCAATCCGATTTCGATATAATCAATTTGCGGGTAGATGCCGATGGCACCCAGGGTATCGATTTTTCCATCAACCAGACGTTGCTGCCACGATGTGGTCACACGGGCTTCCCGCTTTTCGCCGTCGTGCTCCCAGACCAGAAGAATGTCCGCATTGGGAATGGCATGGACCCGGGAACTCATTTCAGTCCAGGTTTCAATGGGATCACCGTTAATAGACAGAATCCTGTCACCTGATTGGAGTCCGATTGATTCGGCTGGCATGCCGGGGATTACTTCCGCGATGACCGGTTCGTCCCGCGGTTCCGGCCGCCCCGTGTGCCAGGAAATTCCCGTATATATAGCCAAGGCCAACAGAATATTCATAATGACACCGGCACTCATGACCCAGGCCTGGGCCCAGTTCGGTTTACTCATGAGTTCATAGGGTTTATGCTCAATGGTGGTGTCCAGACTTTCATCGATGACACCGGACATTTTAACGTAACCGCCGATGGGGATCAGGGCCAGGCAATATTCCGTTCCGCTTCCTTTTTTTCCGGGACGGGAAAAGGTGGTAGTCCAGACCGGCGACCATACCCATTTCCCTTCCTGGCGGGCATAGAAAAAGATTGTGAATTCCCAGCCCCCGGGAACGGAAGTAAATGAAAATAAACGGGGCGGAAAACCGATGGAAAAACGTTCCACCCGAACGCCAACCGACCGCGCCGCCAGATAATGTCCCAGTTCATGAACAAAGACCAGGACACCGAGAACAAGTATAGTTGCCCATAAGGTGGTCATGATAAGTCCTCTGTAATGATGGCGGGAATTTCCTTTTCCAGCGCCAGAAAATCTTCCAGGGTCGGGTCCGCCGTGAAGGAATGACGATCCATTGCACTGGCAATCAAATTTGGTATGTCCATAAAACCTATGTTTCCTGTTAAGAATTCCGCCACGGCCTGATCGTTGGCAAGGTTCAGGGCTGCCGGCGCCGTTCCGCCCCCTTCCATGGCCTTAAAGGCCAGCGGGATACAGGGAAAACGATTAAAATCGGGAGGTTCGAAGGTCAGGCTCCCCAGCGCCACCAGGTCCAGCCGCTCCCAGGGCGCCGGCCGATGCTCGGGATAGGTCAGAGCATACTGAATGGGCACTTTCATGTCCGGAACCCCAAGCTGCGCCTTCACGGATGCATCCCTGAACTCCACCATGGAATGTATAATGGATTGGGGATGAACAACAATGTCGATTTGATCATGATCCAGCTGAAACAGCCATTTTGCTTCAATCACTTCCAGCCCCTTGTTCATCATGGTGGCCGAATCGATGGTAATTTTATTCCCCATGGACCAGTTGGGATGCCGTAACGCTTCTTCCCGGGTTATCGTGGAAAATGTGGCCCGGTCCCGGGTACGAAAAGGACCGCCGGAACCGGTCAGAATAATCCGGCGGATATCCTGGGCGGATTCACCGGCCAGACATTGCCAGATGGCCGAATGTTCACTGTCAACAGGAAATATGCGGGCGCCGGAACGGGCGGCAGCTTCCGTAATCACAGCACCGGCCATGACCAGACTTTCCTTATTGCTCAACGCCACATTGACACCGGCCTGAACCGCCCGCAATGTCGGTTCCATGCCCGGCGATCCCACCAGGGCATTCAGAACCAGATCAATGTCGGTCCGCCCCGCCAGGTCCAGCAGGGACTGTCGTCCAGCCACCACGGTAATATCCAAATCCCGCAGAGCCGCCCGTAAATCATGATAATGTTCGTCTCCGATGCACACCGTGTCCGGTTGCCAGCGCCGGGCCTGTTCCGCCAGACGTTGCCAGTTGGTTCGGGCCGTGAGAACCTTGATGGAAAATTCGTCAGGTAAATTTGCCACGACCTTCAGGGCGTTGACGCCTATGGAGCCGGTGGAGCCCAGGATGCACAGTCTACGTTTCATCAATAAATATTCAATCGTGTTTCCAGTGAAAGAAGTACAACCTCCGGATGCCAGATAAGTTTCGGCACAAACAATATTGTTCCCCATTCTTTTGCCGTGGCCAGTTGCAGGGCATAAAACCTCCGGTTCAGCGTCTTTGGTGCATCAGCCACACCGGGAAAGGAAAAGGTGGCCCGGGTATCGATAAAGCCGAATTGGAAATCAAGAGGAACCGATCCCAGGGACGTTCCGTAGGTCGCTGCCAGTTGCAGACTGTGGAGACGCAGGTTTCGGCTTCCTTGGAGTGTGCCCACATGGAGGGATATTTCCCAGGGCGATTCGCCGGGAACAATGCCCAGACCATAGCCCGTGTGCAGTACAATATCATTGTCCGACCGGAAGGCCGCCAGGGAACCGCTCAATGTCAGATTCTTCGCCGCCGCTACCAGTCCCGATACCAGCGGAAATGATCCCCGGAAGGCATTGCTGTGCAGATTGATCATCGTTCCACTCACAGCGATGCGATGATTGTGAGTAACCGAACGGGTACTGCTGACGGTTGTCGCCAGGGCCAGCCCCTGAATCAGTGGCGCGACCTGCCCCTTGAATCCCGTCCCCAATTCCGGAGTCAGGTCCAGATCAATCCATTGGGCATGACAGAATGAGAGTAGGAGAATAGTGGAAAAAATGCGGAGGTTCATGTCGCTTAAATAATGCCACGATCCGATGCGGCGATGAATTGCCGTACCGAGTGGGCCAGTTCATGGTCCGGAAATTCCGATGTAATGGCATCCAGAGCGGCCCGGCGGGATAGGGAAGAACGAAAATAAAGACGATAGATTTTTTTCAGGACGCGGCGGTCGTCGGGAGTGAAACCCCGGCGGCGTAACCCGACGCTGTTAATACCAGCATATTGCAGCGGTTCGCCCTGAGCCATAATAAAGGGCGGTACATCCTGTACGGCACGAAATCCACCGCCGATAAAGGCATGGGCTCCGATACGCGTAAACTGATGTACTAGCACGCCTCCGCCCAGAGAAGCATAATCCCCGATTTCCACATGTCCGCCCAGGGTCGCCAAGTTGGCAAACACTACATCGTGTCCCACAATACAATCATGAGCGATGTGAACGTAGGCCATGAGGAGGGTATTATCACCGATTTCGGTAATACCGTACGCAACGGTGCCTCGGTTGATAGTTACGAATTCACGAATAATGACCATGTCACCGATTTTGGTATGGGTTTGCTCGCCCCGATATTTCAAATCCTGGGGCGCTTCACCGACGGAACAGGAATGATAAATGGTACAGCGGGAACCGATGGTGGTTCCACGACAAATGGTGGTATGATTCCCAATCGTGGTCTCATCCCCGATGGTCACATTGTCTTCAATAATGGAATACGGTCCGATGCGGACCTGTTCACCCAGCACAACATTGTTACCAATAAGGGCAGTCGGATGAATCCGGGTAGAAATAATCAGCCTCCGGCAGGCCGGTCTACAATATTGGCCATGAGGAGAGCTTCGGCCACAATCCTGTTTCCCACATAAGCTTTCCCGGCTAGCCGGACGGCTCCCAAACGCATTTTCACCAGTTTCATGTCCAGCCGGATCTGATCGCCGGGGATCACGGGAACCCGGAAGCGGGCTTTTTCCACAGCCGAGAAAAACATATTTTTCGTCATGGGATTTTCCACGGTGTTTAGGACCAGAAAGGCTCCGGCCTGGGCCATGGCTTCCAGAATCAACACCCCGGGCATTACGGGTTGATTGGGAAAGTGTCCCATAAAAAACGGCTCGTTGATGGTAACATTCTTGATGGCTGTCAGGCTTTCACCCGGAACCATATCGATAATCCGGTCAATCAGAACAAAGGGATAGCGGTGCGGCATTAGGGCCATGATGGCATTGATGTCCAATATATAATCGTCGGTCGGAGATTTCTGATATTTCTGTTTAATCAGTTTTTTCTCATAGGTTTTGCGGATACGTTTCACCAGTTCCACGTTGGCGGCATGTCCGCTCCGGGCGGCAATGACGTGACCTTTTATGGGCAAACCCAAAAGGGCAAGGTCACCGATCAGATCCAATGCTTTATGCCGGACCGGTTCGTTGTGAAACCGCAATTCCTTACCGTTCAGGATACCATTGGCTCCCTGGATGATTTTACGGCGAATTCCGAATAGAGATTTCAGTTTTTCAATTTCTTCATCATTAATCTTGCGATCCATGATGACTACCGCATTGTCCAAATTACCGCCTTTGATCAGACCGGATTTTTTCAAATGCTCAATTTCACTCAAAAAACAAAAGGTGCGGGCCGGAGCAATTTCCCGGGCGAAATTTTCTTCCATGTTATACACGGCAGTATATTGGGTCCCCAGGGAAGGAAATTTATAATCCACCATAAAGGTAACCCGGAACTGGTCGGAGGGCAGGACATGAATATCCACGCCGCGCTCAGGATCGGTGTAGGTGATGGCTTCGTCAATCTCCAGGACGATCCGTTCCTTTTCCTGTTCCTGAATCTCGGCGGACTGGAGGGCCGTAACGAAATCCAATGCGCTGCCGTCCATGACCGGTGGTTCCTTGCCTGTGAGCTCCACCCGGACATTATCCAGCCGCAAGCCGGAGATGGCAGCCAGAACATGTTCCACCGTATGCACACGAATACCATGCTCTTCGATGGTCGTGCCGCGGGAAATATCCACGACATGCTGAATATCTGCCTTGATTTCGGGACAGCCGTCCACATCGGTGCGGACAAAGCGGATGCCGTAGTTCTCACCAGCCGGTTTAAAGGTGACGGTCGATTCTACTCCGGTGTGCAGTCCCACACCGGTGCAGGACACGGAAGAGGATATGGTACGTTGATTGCGATTCATTTCAGACAGCTAAGTTAAGGTTGGCTTCGATTTTTTCCAGACGCTTTTTCAGGCGTTTAACCTGACTAAAAACAGCATCACGCCGGTTTTGCTCATGGATCTCCCGGGCCGGCATGCCAGCATATATTTTTCCTCCGGATAAAGATTTGGTTACGCCGGACTTGGCCGCAAATACGGCCCGGTCGCCAATGGTCACGTGCGGCGCAACTCCTACCTGACCGGCAAAAATACAGAAATCCCCTATGGTCGCACTTCCGGCGATACCCACCTGTCCCGTCACCAGACAACCCCTGCCCAGGGTTACGTTGTGGGCCACATGAACCTGGTTATCAAACTTGGTTCCGTCTCCGATTACCGTATCGCCGATGGTACCACGGTCAATGGTACAGTTGCCCCCCATCTCGACTTGATTACCGATGTGGACTCCGCCGTTCTGAGGAATTTTCAAATGTTGACCGTCTTCTTCCACAAAGCCGTACCCGTCCGTTCCGATCACAGTACCGCTGTGAATGATACAATCCGATCCCAACCGGCAACGGGTATGAATCGTGACATGGGGATAGAGTTCAGTGCCCGTTCCGATAATGACGGATTCGCCGAGAAAACTATGTGTGCCAACCGTACAGTTATCGCCCAAAGATACATTCGCTTCGATTACGGCATAGGGACCCACGGCAACATTTTTCCCCAGCTTGGCTGTATCATGGATGAGGGCGGTGGGATGGATCCCGGCAGGGCGGGGACGGTTCGGCGCAAATTCTTGCAGAATACGAGCAAAGGCGGCCTGAGGATTTTTCACCCGGATGGCCGGAATGGCCGGTTCGGGATGATCGGAAGAAATTACTACGGCAGCAGCGCGGGTTTCCGACAGATATTGTTTATACCGGGGATTCGCCAGGAAGGTAATGGTTCCCGGTTGGCCGCGTTGAATTTCAGACACCCCCCCGATAGGTGTCTGCGGATCTCCCACAACAGACCCTCCCACCAGGTCAGCAAGTTCCCGAAGGGTAAACAAACGGGTTATTGGCCGGAATCGGTTTTTCTCAGTTCGTAGAGAACGTCATCCGTTAAATCAAAGGTTGGTTTGCCGTACAGCAAGGCCACCGAGCCGTCAAAAATAAAATCATATCCTTTGGAAATGGCCACATTGTCCACCGCCGCTTTTACCTTGGCCAGTAATTCATATTCCATCTGGGCCTGGCGACGATATAATTCACCTTCGGGACCGACTTTTTCGGCCTGGAAATTCTGAATCGCCTTTTCACTGTTGGCGATTTCCTGTTCTTTTTCCCGGCGCCAATCCGGTGAACTCATCAGACGCTGAGATTCATAGGCCTGTTTCAGGCTGTCCAGGGCCTGTAGTTTGGTCTGATATTCAAACTGCACTTTCTGAAATTCCATTTGCAGTTGTGCTTCGGCTTCCTTGAAATCTTCAAACTCATTGCGAATACGCTCTGAAGAAATATAGCCGATTTTTACTTGTGCCATCATCCCTGCCGGCAGGAATAACGTCACCAGCAAGAGTAGTATAAAGGTGCGCTTACGGTTCACAATACCCTCCTTTAACGGTTAAAACTGTTGTCCAAATGTAATTGTATATGTCCATCCTTCCGGCTTATTATTTCCGGAAATATCATCAAAGCCATAGCCCATGTCAAACCCCAGCATGCCAATCATGGGCATGAAAAAGCGGACACCCACGCCGGCTGCCCGCTTCAGGGAAAAGGAATCGTACCGGTTCAGGGCAAAGGGTTCCGTCAAGTCATTGTTGGACCAGACATTGCCCAAGTCTGCGAATGCCAGGCCGTATACCACCGGGTTTTCCGAGAAAGGGAACCGGATTTCAGTGGTGATTTTCAACATGTTGTTACCCCCCAGCGGTCCGCCACTGACGGTCTGCGGCCCGATGGAATTATCGGGATATCCACGTAGCATATTCCCATAAGGAATGCCGTTCCCCCCCATGACAAACCGTTCGTCAAAGGGAATGATGGAGCGGGAATCATTCTGATTCCCCAGCAGCTGTATGGTTCCGAATTTGACTGAACTCATGAGGACGAATTTCGAAACGGCTGGAGTAAACCATTCCATGCTCAGGACATGTTTGTGGAAATCCTCATTCCCACCCAGAATACCGCCGGACAGGGTGGTTTCCCAGACCATGCGCGAACCACGGGTAGTGAATTCCGGCCGGTCCCGACTGTCCCGACTGATAATCTGACGTAAACTGACTCCCATTGACTTGGCTGTGGTGGAATCATCCGTTTCGGCATAGCCCAGATAAAAATCGATATCCCGGGCCGTGCCATTATAATTCTTTTCGGCAATCTGGAACGCCCAGTTCCCACGGAAGAAATCATCCGGCCAACGGAACCGGCGGCCCCAGGTCAAAGATCCACCCAGTACGGTAAAGTCCAAAGGATAATAATATTGGGTGGATGCTCCACGGAAGGTATAGAACAGGGATGCCCCGATCAGATTGGGGGTGTCGTACACCATGGGATCGGTAAAACTGAGACTGAAGGAATGATATTTGGACGGCTTGGCAGAACTGTAAAAATTGTACTGGGTACCCACGTTGAAACTCAACATCAGGCGCTGGCCCAGACCTCGGAAATTGGTGAATTCCAGTCCACCACCGCCCATCATGCCATACTCACCGGTGAAACCGATATTGGCATTGGCCTTATCAGACGATTTTTCTTCGACCGAAACTTCCAGGTCCACTTCATCTTCATCCACCGGGAGGACGTCCGGCACCACATTGCTGAAATAATTGAGTATCCAGATTTCCCGCTGAGAACGAATGAGTTTTTCACGGTTGAATACGTCACCGGGATAAAGTTTCATTTCGCGACGAATGACATTTTCCCGTGTCTTGGTATTGCCGCTGATATAAATATTTCGAACATACACTTTATGATTTTCCGTAATGGCAAAATGCACATCCAGTGAATCATCGCCCACCGGCATGATCTGGGGATCGATCTGACTGTAAATATAGCCGCGATCCATATACAGGCCCTGTACCCGATCGAATACTGCCAGGTTGAAATCTTCCTCATCATATATATCGCCCGGTTTGATGTGTAGTCGGGTGGCCAGTTCCTCATCGGAAAACAGGGTATTCCCTTCCCAGGTAAAGGATCGGAATTTATATTGGGAACCTTCGTAAATCCGGAAGCGGATATTCATATGCCGCCGGTCCTCATCATTGTAAAGACTGTCCTGCAGAACGGCCACATCCCGGTAGCCGCGATTGCGGTAGAAACTCAGGAGGCTGGCCTTGTCCTCTTCAAATTTCTTTTCGTCAAAATAGGAACGCCAGAACAGATACCAGCGCTGTTGCTTGGTTTCCTTCAATACCCGGCGCAGACGAAAATCTGAAAAGGCTTCGTTCCCTTCAAAAATGATATTGCGGATTTTGACTTTCTTATTTTCCTTGATGGTAAACAGGATATCCTTGGCAATCGCTCGTACCTTTTCCGAAACCACCGATCCTTCTTCCGGCTCCATCAGTTCGGCCGTCACTTCTGCCAGGAGATAGCCGTCTTCAGCATAGACATCCTTGATTTTTTCTGTGGCTTCCTTAAGGGTATTGGGTTTGATGCGCTGACCGGAATTCAGATCGATTTCCTCTTTCAGCTTATCATCCTTTAATTTTTTATTGCCTTTAAACCGGACCTGTGACAGGACAGGATTTTCTTTTACGACGATGGTAATTGCAATACCATCCGGCGTTTCCTCGTCCAGACGGATCTGAATATCTTCAAACAGGCCCAGGTCCCAAAGACGTTTCACGGCGCGGGAAAAAGATACGTCACCGGGGGTTATGGTCTGTCCCGCCGTCAGGCCGGCGGTGTATCGCACCATACTTTCGGGGGTTAACGCCAGACCTTCCACATTTACACGGGCCAGCGTCACTTCCTGCGGCTGAGCTGCCGCCAGTGCGGTCAGAACCAGCAGCCATACAATCATTTGTTTCATACTTACGGTGTCTCCATCACCTGTTCACTCGTTTTACCAAACCGTCGTTCCCGCAATTGAAATTCACGGATGGCTTTCAAAATGGATGTTTCGCGAAAATCGGGCCAGTATTCCGGTGTAATCACCAGTTCGGTATAGGCTGATTGCCAGAGCAGGAAATTGCTGATCCTGAATTCACCGCCGGTACGGATCAGGAGGTCCGGGTCCGGAAGGCCGGCCGTGTAGAGATGGGCGGCAAACAGTGCTTCGTCAATATCGTCGGATTTGATCTCGTGCCGGGCGACCCGATCGGCAATGGTTCGGACAGCCGCCACAATTTCCTGTCGGCTACCATAGCTCAGGGCCAGGTTCAGATTCAATCCGGTATTATCCTTCAATGCTTCAATTCCCTCTTCTATCCCGCGGCGGGCATCATTGGGTAAATCATTCAGATTGCCGATGGTGGTAAGCCGTACATTATTTTTATCCAGACTTTTTATTTCTCCCCGGATCGTCTTGAGTAACAATTTCATCAGGGCTGATACTTCCATGCGCGGCCGGAGCCAGTTTTCGGTGGAAAATGTGTACAGGGTCAAATGTCTGATACCCATTTCACCGCACACCCTAGTCACTTCCCGGACGGAGTTTATCCCTTCCCGGTGTCCGGCAATCCGGGATTGATTGCGCTGCTTCGCCCAGCGGCCGTTTCCATCCATGATGATTGCGATGTGAACCGGCAGGACGCCATGCGAAAGGATAATATTTCTCAGGTCAGAATTAGACATGTCTAGCGGTTATATACCGAAGAGAAAATGCGGGGCGAAGTTACTCGTTTGCTCATGAGCTGTCAACCAATTGTCCGCTGCCGCTTCGTCCTGCGGGTTTCGGTTTCCGACGTCTTACGTGATATAACATTCAATGTTCCCGGCCTCAAAAGACGATCCCATACTGAAAACAGAAATACACCAATGCGCCGTGTCCGGCCAGAAGGGTGAAAAATCCCGTGCGGGACAGATAGCCGGACTTGTTTTGTCCCCAGCGGGAATAGGGAATGACCAGCGTCGCCAGCAGAGGAAACCCGATAGCCAGAATCATCCCCAGCCCAATCAGCCACCAGTCGCTGGTATTGAAAAAGGTGTGAATTTCTTCCGCCAGGCCGAAACGAGATTCTGTCTTGCCTCCGGATAACTGGTAACCGTCCCATATCAGGCGGCCAAACAGGAACAAAGCGGCCAGGAGCCAGAGTCCGCGGGTGGGAGCATGACCGTCTTGCTCGGAAGACAAGGCCGCTACCAGGAATACGGTAAGTACCAGTCCCGACAGTAGGTTCATAACCAGCACCAGGAAATCGGATTCCACTGGTAAAATGACATTGCCGCTGCGGTACACCATGATCATACCCAGGACGCTGGTAATGGCACCCGGCACGGGGTGGACCCGGGGTCGGGCATAGAAATAAGCGGCCACGGCCAGGATGGTAGCCAGCCAGAACACACCGGCCAGTTGCAACTGAAAATTGGGCTCAATCCACCACAGGGAAACAATGCCCAGCAGCGCGGAATACAGCATGGCTTTCAGCAGCCGTTGCCGTCCCGGGTCGGAAAGGTGAGGATGAAATATCAGATATAGGGGCAAAATCGCGCCCAGGGCCGTACCGCTGAGACAGAAAAGAGTCTGGGTGGCGGAGAACACCGGTTATTCAGCAGCAATCCGTTGTATCAGTTTATCCGCCAGATCGACGAAACAGGCGGCCACGGCTGATTCCGGGGCGGACGCCACAAGAGGCCGGCCTTCATCGGTGGCCGTCATCAAATCCAGGGCCAGGGGAATCTCCGCCAGAAGCGGGACGTCGAGGCGGGTACTTTCGGCTTTGCCACCGCCACGTTTGAAAATATCCAGTCGGTGAGAAAAACGGCCGTCACTGTCCAGCGGGACGGTGGTACCATTCAGGGTCAGGGATGTGGCGCCGGACGCTTCACCTTCCAGATAGAGTCCGGACATGTTTTCCACGACCCCCAGAACCGGTGTATTTACTTTTTCAAACATATCGGCGCCTTTCTGCACATCCGCCAGGGCAATATCCTGGGGTGTGGTAACAATGACGGCACCAGTCAGTGCGACTTTCTGGGTCAGGGTCAGTTGAATGTCTCCCGTACCCGGCGGCAGGTCCAGGATGAGAATATCCAGGTTACCCCAGAGCACATCGGAAAAAAACTGTTCCGTCATCCGGGCTACCATGGGACCGCGCCAGATGGCCGGCGTATTATTGCCGCTGATGAAGCCGAAACTCATGGCCTTCAGGCCGAATTTTTCCAGGGGAACCAGTTTCCGTTCGGGCGTGATCTCCGGAGGACGATTCAGACCCAGAATCAATGGCAATGACGGGCCGTAGATATCCAGGTCCAAAAGCCCCACAGCCTTCCCTTTATTTTTTAGGGCCAGGGCCAGATTGGCGGCTACGGTGGATTTTCCCACTCCGCCTTTCCCCGATGCCACGGCGATCACGTGTCTGATGGAATCAGGTAATATGCCGGTAGCGGCCACAGGGTCGGGCTGCGTGGTGGCTGTCGGTGCATCCTGCAATGTGAGGGTGACAGAGGTAAAACCGCCCCGGGTTTTCAACACCTCTTCCACGGCCGCCAGGATGACGGCTTTCTTTTCTTCCTGCTGGGTGGAAATTTTCAGGGTAACGGTGATGGCATCGCCCTGGATTTCCATATCGTCCACCATGCCGAAGGAAACGATGTCGCGGGTAAACCCAGGGTATTTTACTGTTTTTAATAGATCGAGAACTGTCTGTTTATCCATGGGTCGAATTTATTTCGTTTTTTGTATGGGTTAGGGATATAAAAACGGCTGCCGCAGCAGCCGTTTTATGGAAACAAATTGGAAAGGAACGGTTTAACCGTCGTATTCGCGATCGTAGTAATCGTAATTAATCTTGATATATTTATGCCATTCTTCCGGGACTTCACTTTCTTCAAAGATCGCTTCCACGGGACATTCCGGTTCGCAGGCACCGCAATCGATGCATTCTTCCGGATCGATATACAGCATTTTTCCATCCAGATTATTTTCGTCAAATCCGGCCTCATCCCATTCGTCTTTGGTAGGATGAATACAATCGACCGGACACACTTCCACACAGGCCGTGTCACAGGTACCGACACAAGGTTCCGCAATAATGTAAGCCATAATTTGCTCCTGAATTCCGTTGATAAAATTTTTTACGTCTCACTCGGAGACAAAAAGCACGGCAAAATTACTGCGTTTTGCCGATGGGATGAAATGATAAACATCATCAAATCATCTAATTCTGAAAACAGATTTGTCCGAAAAGTCCATACCATGGAAATTGATATGCCATACGGCAGTATTGCAGTTCATTTCCACAATAAACCAATGACCGGGATGTCTATCACATCATCCCGGAACACCACCTCC
>JBHHUC010000135.1:0-1725 GCA_046861395.1 Fidelibacterota bacterium | reverse complement strand
CAGCCGGGACATTAAAAATACCGAATATAAGTTACCGGTTTTAAGTAAGATTCCATTCCTGGGAAAGAAAATTTTTACCAACTCCAGTTCGATTGAAAAGAAGACCGACCTGATTATTCAGATCACACCGACGATTGTAAAAGATCATTATTCCGGGATTATGAAAAATCAGGATATGCTGAATCTAGAGTCTAAGGTGCAAGAGGAGTTTGAAATGGAACCAGCTCCCGTCGACACGACACAGCAGGAGGAGAATTAACATGATAAATTTCAAGGATACACCATGGGCCAAATTCATCCCGCTGATTCCCGGAATGATTCTATTATTATTGAGCTGTGATGACCGGGTACCTTCGGAAGTGACAAATGACAATTATATTATCACCGTATCCACCAGTTCCATCGCCAATGGGATGCTGGTGGGAGAAGATGTAGTGGGTCCCACTGCTTCAACCCGGGTAACCGCCACGGTCACTGACCTGGACGGGAAACCGGTAAAAGATGTACTGATTTCCTTTAGCGCAGACATTAATGGTGTCCCGTATGGCTCCTTCGATTTGTCATCCGACCGGACCAATGACGATGGTATCATATCGGTGATCTACAGCGACGGAGAAGGGAACGGCGCCGTGGACGATGCGACGACGGAAGTCTATGAAGGGGTGAAAGTGGTAGCCCGCTACAATGAAACCGTGTTCGGTACGGCGAAATTCGATGTATATGGGGCCATTGATGATGTCTGGCCGTATAAAATGTTTCTTTCATCGGACGTCTATGAAATCGGTTTGGATAACGGAGCCACAAAGGCACTGATAACAACACGGTTGCTCAATAAACTGAACCGGGCTCTGCCCAATGTTCTGGTGCATTTCACTGCCACGAAAGGTTTCATTGAGACGGAAGCTACTACGGATGACAACGGGTCCATTGCTCTGGAATTCACCGATCTGGGGACGCAGGATGACATTGGTGTGGCCAATATTACAGCCAGCTTCGAGCATCCCGGCGCCGGAGCCAGCATCCTGGATTCGGTCCAAATTACCATTACGACCCAGTTTTCGCTTACGCTCGAAAGTTTTCCCGTGGCTGTTGATGGTAGCGGAAATATCATTGTGGTTGGTGAGGATGTCTCGGGCGATAATGCGAATACTATGATTGTGGCCACTGTCAGAGATACAGCCAATAATCCCGTTACTGGTGCCTATATCAGCTTTGCGGCCCGTGTTTCCGGCGTAGATGTAGGAACCATTACGGTGGCCAATCCCAATACGAATTCCGCCGGTCAGGTCATCGCATTTTTTGATGACGGTGGCAATGTATACCGGGATACACCCGGAACTCCGAACTATGAAGGAGTAATCCTCTCGGCCAATTTCGGTGAAGATGTTAATGCCACCACGAAATTCAATGTATTTGATGAAAATGAAGTCTGGCCCTATTCCTTATTGGTGAATACCGATACGGATGTGATTTATGTAGATAACGGAGCTACGCAGGCGACCATTACCGTACGTTTATTGAATGCCTTGGGTTTACCAGTCCAGAATGTGGAAGTGGCGTTCAGCGCCAATCACGGTTATATCAATGCCACCGGATTGACCGATTCGGCCGGTGTAGATACGGTATTCTTCTCTGATCTCGGTGATCCGGACGATATCGGTCTTACCGATATCGAAGCCAGTTTTGTGCACCCCGGTTACAGCCAGTCCGTATCAAGTGCCGTTC
>JBHHUC010000134.1:0-1765 GCA_046861395.1 Fidelibacterota bacterium | reverse complement strand
TTGCCACAGTTGTCATTTTTAGCATTACATCAGCATTACATTTGATGCACCGCCAAAGATTTTAATAGTGTTGGAGCTATTTTACCAACTGGCAATTCGTTTTCCGAGGTAGGCTATACCATTAAGAATGAGGGAGGGACGACCATACAGTATTATTATTACACTGGGCAAGCGAATCAGGACCCGAATTACACTTTATTGGTGGAAGGAATCAATCCTGAGGCCGTCAACCTGCCTAACTGCACTGATCCATGCGAAAATCCGCCCTGCCCCGAACCGGCCCCCAACGATGTCAAAAGCTTGTTTTACGGTAACAAGCAGGCATGGTTGAGCCAGTTGGCAGCGCTGCCATATCTTACGGATGAAGCAGAAATAGCCGCAGCGGAGAAAGAAATTGACAGCCTCCGCTTCGAGATGGACAAAGGCGCAAACTGGATATTATCGTATTACAGCTTGGACACTACTGCCATTGAGGTGGATTCCATCGTCACCTGGCTTGGCCTGGTGGAAACTTATCCGGCCGACCTGCGCCTGGCCCGCCATTATTTCTTTTCCGGCGATTTCGACGCCTTCGATACCTTGTGGGCAGCTATTCCATCCAAATACAACCTGACCGATAGTATGTATATCGTTGAGTACGATGGTCTGGACGATGTATATGCCAACGTCCGGCCTTACGTAGAGGCCGGTACTGCATTGGACAAACTGCCGCAAAGTGTTCTTGATTCACTCGGATATTGGGCAACCTGGTGTTCCGAACCGGGCTATTTGTCGCAAGTGCTTTTGTGGAGGAACCAGGTAAGCGTGGAATCGGATTGCTCCGGAGGATTGACAGGAAGGGTTGCCACCCAAGAGCAAAACGAGGTCGAGTCCGTTCCGGAAAAATCATTCCGGATTTACCCCAACCCGGCATTACACGAAATTACAATTGAAACACCCGATTCATTTGAAGCAGGTGAAGCGGTGATTTTTTCTTTTCAGGGAAATAAAGTATTGAGCCGGGTATTGGCAGGGACTTCAAACCAGTTGCCTGTATCAGATATTCCTCCGGGTCTTTATTTGCTCGAGATCCATGATTCGAGGGGTCATTTCGAGCGGTTCAAAGTCATCATTATTCACTGATAACCAACAAGGGCTTCGCACGTTCAACGAAGCCCTTGTTCATTCTATAACATGAAAGCATTAGCTACTTTTATCAGCTTATTTTTTCTCTTTTTCCCTCTTTTGTCTTTTAGCCAACAACCGGGCTTCAATTACATCCGGGAAACGGAATACCCCCGTAGTCACTTCCGGGATATGATAATTGACAACGACACCATTCTTGGTATCGGCGTGGGATTTAGCGATAGCATTGAATGGAAGCAGGGTATTGTTTTGGCCAAATTCGATTCATCCGGAAACCTGCTGAATTCCAAAATTATCTTAGACTCACTGGGCGATAAATTCGCGGTGGACAAACACTGGGGCAAAATCATCAAGACCACCGACGGCGGATATGCCATGACCGCCGCCACCGTGTACCGCAAAAGTGCTTTTCTGATAAAGCTGAGCCATGACTTAGAGGTGGAATTTATCAAAGAGTACCCCGATACGGTAAACTTGGCCAATTATAGTTACAAATTGTTGGAAATAAGTGATGGATACCTGCTTTATGGATTTATTCAACGGCCAAATTTTCTGGATGATGCTTTTATAAGGCGGGTGGACAAACAGGGAAATACCGTCTGGTTTAATTATTATGGGAATTACACACAGGAAGACGGTA
>JBHHUC010000086.1:0-6637 GCA_046861395.1 Fidelibacterota bacterium | reverse complement strand
ACAATGAAAGAAAGAGATAGGACGAAGATATTCAGCAAAGTGCGGAGTTTTGCCCCCATGAGATTACGGTAGGCCAGTTTCAGGGCCAGTTTCATGCTCTCCTCCTTGTGATTTCATCGCGACTGATCTTTCCGTCATCCAGACGAATCACCCGGTGTAAATACTGAATGACCTTTTCATCGTGGGTAGCGAATAAGAAGGTCGTTCCCAAGCCTCGGTTCAGGTTTTTCATGGTCTGGATGATATGATGTGAATTGTTGGCATCCAGGTTGGCCGTTGGTTCGTCCGCCAAGACCAGGGCGGGACGTTTAACCATAGCCCGGGCAATGGAGACGCGTTGACATTCTCCGCCGGAAAGCTGGGCTGGTCGGGAATTGGCCTTGTTTTCCAAGCCCACCCATTCCAGTGATTGTTGTACTAGTTTATGGCGCTCTCCAGATGGTAATTTTTGTAGCAACAGCGGTAATTCTACATTTTCATATACGGTATAGACCGGAAGCAGATTGTAGGTCTGAAAAATGAATCCCAGATGATGATTCCGCAGATCGGCTGTTTCCCGCTGCGTCAGGTCCGACACCGATTGGCCCAGAACCAGGGCTTGCCCTTCACTAGGAATATCCAATGATCCGATAATATTGAGCAATGTTGTTTTTCCCGACCCGCTGGGGCCAACCAGTCCAGCAAATTCTCCTTTTTCCACGGTCAGGGATATGTCATTCAGGGCCGTGAACCATTCCCGGCCCATGGGAAAGCGCTTTGTGACATGCTGAATGGAAATGATAGGGTCGGACATGATGTTTTCCTTAATAATGGTAGGTGAATAACACTTGAATACCTGAGACACCGGTGGCCACGGTTTCGCCGGTGGATATTAGATTGGCGTCTGGTTTCGTACTGAAAAATAATCCGGCTAAAATGTCCCAGTCGTCCAAGGTTCGCTGCCAGGAAATGTATTGCACAGAAACTTCGTTTCGGGGACTAAAAAATCCCAGCAGTGAAATGGTGTCAAGCCAGGAAAGAGGGTAGCGCAGAATCATGGCGGTTAGGGACAGAGTTGTGTTCTCTGTTGCCGATTGCTTGGTAACATACATCCTCTCCACACAGGTGTAGAGCCCCTGGCCGAGGGACCAGCTGTAATCGGCACCGATGGTTGTGAAGGACGTGGATAAAAGATCGGCCGGTAAAGAGGTATAATCCGAATAGGATGATTCCAGCCACAGGGCGGGCCCCGGTTCCCAGTACCCGTCGATTGCCAGCCGTCTTTCCCTTGGTCGTTGTTCATTAATAGATTCCAATCCTCTGGAATGCCAGGTCACACCGGCTTCCACTGGTCCCAGCGATTGTTCCACCCGACCGCCCCATTCAGGTAACCGGGAATTTCCCGGTAGAATTTCCAGTCCTTTCGGTTCATCATTGCCATACAAAACCCACCCCCGGAATTCCTGTCCCTGAAAAGTGGAATAGATTGTACTGATTCCCCAGACGCCCCGGGTTGCCATGGTGGGGTCACGGGGATCCAATTGGTCGAACCACTGTAGCGGACGCAGCAATTTTGCCGGTCCGAAATTCAATTTCTGTAATCCGGCTGTAATTTGGAATTGCGGCTGTACATATCGTCCCCAGAGACGGTAGGGGCGAATTTCTTCCGGAGCCGACTTGGCAGTGGTGAATAACAGATTCGGAACCACCTGCAGACGAAAAGCATTCAGGGTTACATCCATTTGTGGGAGATAGCGAACGGTTGTGGTTGCAGGGTCGTTTCCACCGCTTAATACGCCGGTGAATTGTCCTGAAAATTCGATGGCCTGTCCCATAAGAGCGGTGCAGAGCATCCCCAGAGATATGGATCTAAGCATCCGGTTTCCCCATAATCCCATAGAAGAAGAAGTTGGTGAGATCCCTGGTGAGATTATAGGGATCGGAATATTGTTTGAGTAAGTCGGGATCTTCGGCCATTTCCGCCATTTTATTCATGATATAGGTGATGAATCCAATTCCCATGCCTTTCCGGATAAATCCATCTTTTTGGGCCTGACCCATGAGGTCAAGAAAGCGAACCTGTGCTTCCCGGGACCAGTCATGAATATGCTTTTGTACTTCCGGCGAAAGAGAGATCCAGTCCATATAAAATTCTTTACTGATCTTGCGGCCGTACTCCAGTTTGAATTCAATAAATTGTCTGATTTTTTCGGGATAAGGAATTGTCTGATCAAAGATAGCGTTGAACCGTTGTGTTCCTTCCTGCAAAATGGCGTCAATTAATGTAAATACCAGGGCCTGTTTATTGGGGAAATATTTATAAAATGTCATTTTACTCACCCCGGCTTCCCGACATATTTCTTCCACCGTCACACGGCGAATACCGTGTTTCATGAATAATTGTTCGGCGGTGCTTAAAAGGGCCCGAACCTTGGGTCGGTTACTGAATATTTGGCTCATAAAGTGTACGAAGTTAGTAAATATATACAATATTCGTAAAGTAAATAATAATACGTAAACATCAATCGGTTGATAAATCAGGATGTAATTGAATGATATAATTGATACTATATGTTTCTGAATTTTTTACATTAAATTATAGCAAGGTAAATCAATTTGAATGTGTTTTTCGCAGAAAGGAATCTGTATTTCTGGTTTGATTTGGTGAGGGACATTATATTTTGCTCGCAAAGAAATATATACAACGGATAGTTGTTCAATTTCCGGATTATCATTTAAACGAATTTGATATTCCAAAATTCCGGGGTTATCTGGCGTATCGTCCCAGTGGTTTTTCGTTTGTTTCGTTGTGAACATCAGGCATAATAAATTGTAACATTCCTCATCTTTTGGGATCAAAGAACAAAAAAAGTACAAAATTATGGAAATAAAAATATCATTCCCCGGTGGAAAAAGAGTAGATGCGCATTTCGGGCATCATGTAATTCAAACCGATCAACCGCGGCAGGCCGGCGGCGACGATTCGGCCGCAGCACCCTTCGACTTATTCCTGGCCTCCATTGGAACCTGTGCCGGGATTTATGTTCTGGGGTTTTGCCAGCAGCGCAATATCGATACCACCGGTTTATCCATGACTCAAACATTGGATTATAACCTCGAAACGCGCCTGGTGGAAACCATCAATCTGCGAATTCAGCTACCGGAACACTTCCCGGATAAGTATAAATCGGCTATCCTGAAAACCGCCAATCTCTGTACCGTTAAACGACATCTGGCTTCGCCGCCGGACATCACCGTTTCGATTCAGGAATAAATCCCAACCAACCCCAGTTTCATTTACACTTGAAACCCGTCTTTAACGGGTACGGAATCTCGTTGCGCTTTTGTTTATATCACGTTAATATTTAAAGATTCGATCATCCTGTACAGCACAGAAAGGAACATCCTTGGCACATATTTTAGATATAGAAAGGTTGGAAAAACTCAAATCAATCGGCGGGTCGGAACTCCTTTCCCAAATGCTGAATCTATACCTGGAAAATGCTCCCGATAGAATTGCCGGAATCACGGAAGGTTATGCCGCCGGCGACTTTGATCGTGTGAAAAAAAGTGCTCATTCCCTGAAATCCAGTTCCGGCAATGTAGGTGCCATGGATTTCATGATCGTTTGCCAGGACATTGAAACGGCAGCCGAAAGAGGAGATCGGGAGGCACTGGAATCCCTGATGACGTCCTTTCCGGTTCAGGCTCAGAATATCTTGACGGCGGTGCGGCAGGCAAAGGAGTCCGCCGATGGCTAAACGGCTTGCCATTGTCGAAGACAATCTGGACAATCTCCTACTGGTCGAAGCTATTCTGGGAGGACGGTATGAACTTTACAAATACCAGGATAGTTTTCTGGCCCTGGAAGAAATAAAACACATAAAACCGCAGGCAATATTAATGGATATCTCCATGCCCGTGATGGATGGTGTCGAACTCATGAAAAAATTAAAAACTGACCCGGAAACAACAAATATTCCCATCATTGCCCTCACGGCCCATGCCATGGAGGGCGACCGGAACCGGTACATAAACTTGGGGTTCGATGACTACTTGTCCAAACCCATCTTTGACGAAAAATTCCTGGTTCAGGTGATCGAATCTCATATCGGCAAGACAGTATGACAGACATTACCGATTTTACCATTGAAATTATACGCGCTCTGGTCACTTGCGCCATTTTGGGTTATCTATGGTACAGCGGACGGAGGCACGGTGTTTATAAACACAAAGGCTGGACCTCCATCCTGGTGGGATTCGGGTTTATATTTATGGGATCAGTTCTGGATGTGACCGATAATTTTCCTGTGTTGAACCGCTATGAATTCATTGGCAATACGGCCCTGGAAGCCATTCTGGAAAAACTCCTGTTTTACCTGGGTGGGTCCATGCTACTCTATTACGGTTTCCGGGAATGGCTACCTTTTATTACCCGTTATCAGGACCGGGAAGTCGAAAAACGCTATCAGGATATCATTAACAAATCGATTGATGTGGTGTACACGGCCGACCGGAACGGGTATTTTACATTTGTAAATCCAGTGGCGAGCAAACTCACAGGCTATTCGGTGGACGAATTGACAAAAATGCGCTTCACCGAACTGATTCGCGAGGATTATCGCGAAAAAACGGAACAGTTCTATCAAAACCAGTTCGATCAAAGATTGACCGAAACAATATTTTCCTTTCCATTGTTAACAAAATCCGGCGGGGAACGGTGGGTGGAACAAGTAGTATCGCCTCTCATCCGGGAAAACAATATTGTCGGTTTCCAGGCCATTGTGCGGGACGTTACCGACCGATATGAAGCAGAACTGTCCATCCAGCAAAGTGAGGAAAAATTCCGGACCCTGGCCATGAATCTCAGCATCGGTGTTTTCCGTGCCACACCCGGGAAGGATGGTACTTTCATTGAAATCAATCCGGCCTTGTGGAAAATGTTTGGCTATGATTCACGCGATGATATGATGGCCCTGCATATTCGTCAAATCTATAAGAATGAAGAAGACTTGGATCATCTGTTGTCCGCCCTGCAATTACAGGGTCGGGTGAAAGAGAAGCATATTAAGTACATCAATCGGGATGGGGAATCCTTTACCGGAGCCACGTCGGCCGTAGCCGTCTATGGTGAAACGGGAGAAATACGGTATTATGACGGAGTTCTGGAAGATATTACGGAGCGGAAGAAGGTGGAACGGGCCCTCATTCAGGCCAAATTTGAGGCCGAAACAGCCAATATCGCCAAGAGTGAATTTCTTGCCAATATGAGCCACGAACTACGGACTCCCCTGAATTCCGTCATCGGATTTTCTAATCTCCTGCTGAAGGATTCCGATCATCATTTTTCGGATACGGAAAAGGAATATTTAACCCGCGTACATGACAACGGTGAACATTTACTGGATATGATAAACGGCATTCTGGATCTGGCCAAGGTGGAAGCGGGCAAAGTGGATATCCACGTGGAGACAGTATCTTTGAAACCATTGATTGATACGGTACTGGAAGAATTTCAGCGTTCCGCCCAGGACCGATCGCTGAATCTGGTCGTTCGCATTCCGTCGGAAGAAATGTTCATTAAGACGGATCAAAAGAAATTTATCCAGATCTTGCATCATCTGGTTGATAACGCGGTCAAGTTCACACCGGAGAGCGGAACGGTCACAATCACGGTGGAACAATACCGGGAGAACGGAATGCCACGGGAGATCCGTGTGTCCGATACGGGTATTGGAATCCCGCCGGATCAACTGGACAACGTGTTTGACGTATTTCGCCAGATTGAAAATACCACCTCACGCCAATTTGAAGGTTCCGGTCTGGGCCTGACACTGTGCAAACGGCTGTGTACCCTGATGGGTTATACGCTGGAGGTTGACAGTAACCCCGGCGAGGGATCAACCTTCAATATCGGATTGCCCCAGACTCTTTCCGGGGACTACCCGACCTTATCATCCAAACCGAAAGCCCAACAACAAATCAAAAACAAATTTATTCTGATCGTGGATGATGACAAGGATGCGGTTTTTCTGTTAACCGGTATTATTGAAGATCTGGGCGCCAGAACGCTGAATGCTTTTTCCGGTGCTGAGGCTCTGACGCTGGCCCGGTTCTATCAACCGGATTTAATTACATTGGATCTGAAATTGCCGGATATGCCGGGCTGGGAGGTGCTGAACCGCCTGAAACAGGACGATCTGACCCGTGATATTCCGGTCATTGTAATCAGCATCCTGGCTGATGAAAAACAAGGTTCGATTCTGGGGGTACTGGATTACCTGCAAAAACCGGTGAGTAAGGAAGCCTTATCCTACGCAATCGAGCGCAATTTGCTCAGCAAGGCTGCTTCCGTGCTGGTAATCACCAGCGACGACCGCCTGTATCGTGATATCGTACACGCAGTAAAGGACGGTGAAGTGGACCTTTATCAGGCGAATTCCCATGACAAGGCGGAAAATATTCTAGACTCCGGGATAAAGCCCGATCTGGTAATCCTAGATATCACTCATCCTGCCGATGGGATGACCGTGATTCGCAATATACGTAATTTGCCGGATCAGGCTCGCACTCCGGTTCTGGCAATCACTGATAATGATACCCCCACAACGGATCTGAAACAATTGGAACAAAACATTACCATTGTAAAGCAAGGTCC
>JBHHUC010000085.1:0-6862 GCA_046861395.1 Fidelibacterota bacterium | reverse complement strand
GTCTCGCTCATAGCAACGCCCCTTACGGGGCGTTTGTGTTTATGTATTACACGTAACCTGATGTGCACATTAGAAAAAGTTTTAGGATAAAACAATTATAAGGCGGGTAATGATAAAGAAGAGTTATCCCTATTTTACTTCAAATGGGCTTATATGGAGTGGATTGAGCGTCTCAATCCATGCCTCGACACGGTTGATGCATTCCAAAGTAATATTCCTTGTTAATCTTGACAATACTGGCCCAAAATCAATTACGGGTTACACCTATATCATAGAATCGGAGAAGAGCGGCCGGTGGGATGTGAACAAAGGGCATACCTCACCCTGAATCGGAACCTCCCGGACCACTATTATTTTCTACCATTATCATGGAAGAATATTTACTTTTCTGCTCTTCAATCAGACTGGGAAATCAACTCTTTCGGAGGAAAAATGGAACGGCAAAAAATTGCTTTGGTAACCGGAGCATCCCGCGGTATTGGTACCTACATCGTCGATACATTGATAAAGCAGGGCTATTTTGTCATTGGTGTGGCACGTCATGAACCGGGATTAAGGAAGGCTCTACATCGCCATGGTCCGGAAAATTTTGATTATTTCATCCAGGATTTACAGGAAATTGCACTACTGGAACAATTGGTCCAGGCTGTCCGGGAAAAATACAGTTATATCAATGTTCTGGTAAATAATGCCGGTATTGAGCGTTATGATTATTATCAGAACAATAGTCGCCAGTTGTTGGAAAAGATTATTCATGTCAATCTGATGGCACCCATGGAATTAACCCGGCTATTCTTACCGGATTTTCTGCAACACGGAGGAGCCATTATTAATATTGCATCCCTGGGTGGTAAGAAGGGTATTGCGTATAATTCGATTTATTCCGCTACCAAAGCAGGTATCCTAATGTGGTGTGACGGGCTGAGACAGGAACTCGTTGACAGTGGGACTTCAATTACAGTGATTTGTCCCGGTTATATCGCCGAAACGGGTATGTTTTATGATGGAGGTGTACCGGCCCCAGCCTTGCTGGGAACTTCTCCGCCCCAGGCCGTCGCGGATGCCGTCATGACGGCAATCAGAGAACAGAAAGCGGAAATCATTGTGAATTCCGGCCCCATCAGACCGTTGTTGGCACTGGGTCAAATTTGGCCGGTTCTGGGTGATAAAATTGTTCGCTGGTTCGGTGTCCCCTCCATGAGTAAAAAGCGGATTCAAAATTCCGGTAACGGCAAATAAGATTCAAGCAGAGATCGGATCGTTACAACTTTCATTGGTTTGGGAAATGTCCGCCGGGTGGTCAGGGGACGAAAGTAATTGGACCGCCATTCAAAAAAGTAATCATAGACCATCCAGCCCACGGTTGTCACCGGAAGTAAAAAAGTCAGAGACTGATAGGTAACGCCATTTTCATGCAGTCCGGCGGCTTCAGCCCGTGGCAATAAATCCTTGGTCTGATGCCAGACGGCAGTACGAATTGCAGCAAAATTCTGTCCCGGCTGGCGTATATCCAGAAACTCGAAAAATATTTGCATACCGGTCGTAAACAGGATTCCGCCGAATGAAGCCAGGAAACCTTTCTTTACCGATTCCTGCATGAAGGCGTAATCCACATTCATTTGATAGATATCCAGGAAGGGAACGGCGATGAAGGAATCAGCCGGTGTGGTGATATAAACCATAGGATCGCGCATGGCCCGGTTAAATTTGACCTGGTTATACACGATTGTATCGCCGCGGACCGTGACCAATTCACCGCCATAGCGCTCGATGTAATCCATCCTGATTTTCAGGGATGGACTCTTGTAAAACATTTTATTATAATCATTATAGATGAAATATACTGTCGACAGGGGGAATTCCATTTTCTCATTTTCGTTCGTGCAGTACACGGTTGTATTGGTCATACTGTCAATAAAGGTAACTTCGCTAGAGCCGTCGTAAAAAATTATGATATGGTTTACGCGGCCGTATACCGTGGCCAGGATTGCGGTGACAAGAAAAAATCGGCGGACTGTATTTAAGATCATTTTCATTCAATGTTCAAAGATTTCAGAGGTAAATTTAGGTCTAAAATGAAAATCCCGCGACTATTTCTCCTGCTTTTGATTCTCATTCTGCTGGTGCCCCTGGCCGGACAGACCAAATGGTCCTTTAATCTGGGCGGAGGGTATTATGAACCGACCCTGACAGGATTGAAAAGCAATACGGAATTACCGTCCTTGGGATTCCTGAATACGAAACTCCTGGTGGGCTTTGGTTTATCCTATGAATTTTTCTATAATGCCCGACTGGGATTAACCAATTATATTTCCTATCACAACGGGAAAACGACAGCCGGGGCATCGTTTACGCGAAAACTCACTTATCGCACGATTATGCTGGAAACCTATTTCCGGTTTTTGCGGCGATTTGAAATGAATTTCACCCTGGCGCCAATGATTAATGGTGGGTCCATATCGTTGGATACCTCAGCGCCGGTCAGTGAATGGGATGCCCTTCTTTCAAGCTTCGGAAATTCCTCCGTCAGTGTTTCCGATCGGAAGAAAATGACAACCACCTGGTTGGGGTTTTCCAGCATGATCGGTCTACGTTACTATCTGTTATCCTGGCTGGCACTGGATGTCAGGGCCGGTTTCATGAATAACTGGTACAATGAGAAAAAATGGAAATTCCAGGGAAAAACAGTGACGGGTCCGCAGCTGAAGTTGGATAAGTTGCCCCTGTTTTCATTCCGGTTATATGTCACATGGTAAGATATACGGTTATTCTGGCCAGTATTGTGACCATTGGACTCGGTCAGCCCGCCGATTCTTCCGCTACGGAAAAGCCCTGGGATACGCCCGTATTTGTAAAAGGGCAGACACAGGGGATTCATTCCCTTGCCATGAAGGAATACCCGGTATATCTCAAATTGGTGTACCAGACGGTTCGTAGTCGGGAAGGGCGTAATTACCTAGCTCAACGTGATGCCGAAAAAACGGACAATGAATTTAATCGCTCTCACCGCTTTCATGGTTGGACGGTGAGTTGTGCCATGGTGACCGGACTGATCGTAACCATGTTTTATATCGAAAAACTATTTTAGTCAAACGCTACGAAAGGGAAATCAATGAGACGTATACTTGGATTTGGACTTCTTTTTCTGCTATGGGGGTGTACCACAGGACCGGAACCGATGGCAACGGACCAGGGTGGTTCGGGGCAGGCGGCCGTCCGCAGCAATCCCTTGCTGGCGGAATTCAATCAACCCATTCAGTTCAGCAAATTAACGGCCGAGGATATTCCGGATGCTACCGACCGGACGCTGGCCAAGGCTGACCAAATGCTGGCGGATATTATTTCGGTGAACCCCAAAGATAGGAATTTCCAGAATACCATCCTGGCCATTGATGATATCGATAATACTCTGGGTCGGGTGGAATATCCCATTTATCTGATGAGTTCCGTACATCCCGATGCCCAGGTTCGCGATAATGCCGATTCGGCTATAATCAAATTTTCAAAATGGGAAACGGATTACAGTCTGAATGAAGATTTATTTGCTGCCGTCGATGCTTATTCGAAAACGGAAGAAGTAAAAACATTGCAGGGTGAAGACTTCAAATTATTTGATGACATCTATAGGAATTTCCTGCGTCAGGGATTCGGTTTGCCGAAAGAAAAACGGGATGAACTGAAAAAAATACGTAATGAATTATCGCAAATCGGCCTGGAATTCAATAATAATATTTCAAAATACACCGATACCTTGGTGGTCACGGAAGCCCAGATTGAAGGCACGCCGGAATGGTATAAGAAAGCATACAAATATGGGGATGTGTATAAAATTGATATCAGCTATCCATCCCGCCGGACATTCATGATGCTGGCCAAGGACGCCGATGCCCGTCGGGCTCTCAGTGAAAAATTCCTGAACAAGGCCGCAGATACGAATGTTGAATTAATCCCTGAAATGGTTGCCAAACATCATGAATTGGCCCGCGTTCTGGGATATGATTCTTACGCTGATTATTTACTGGAAGACCGGATGCCGAAGAATCCGGAAACCGTTTGGGCCTTTGAAAAAGAATTGAATGATGCGATTCGTGCGAAGCAAGAAGCAGAAATTCAGGAACTGTTAGCAATTAAGTCTCGCCTCTCCGGTCAGCCGGAAACGGAAATCAATTACTGGGAATTGCATTATCTGGAAAATATTCTGGGTGAAGAGAAGTATAATCTCAACGAAGAAGAAATTGCCGAATATTTTGAACTGAATAATGTCATTGGCGGATTATTTACCATCACACAGAAAGTCTTTGGTCTGAAGTTCAGAGAGATTGAAAATCCCAGTGTCTGGCATCCTGAAGTAACCATGTATGAAGTGAGGGATGCCGCGACGAACCGACGGATGGGATATTTTTACCTCGATCTTTTCCCACGCGAAAATAAATATGGTCATGCCGCTCATTTCGGGATTACAAAAGGAAAAGCTACGCCGCAGGGATATCAGTATCCCATGGCCAGCCTGGTGTGCAATTTCACTCGTCCCACGGAAGATAAACCATCCCTGCTGAAACATAAATCGGAAGTTGTGACCTTTTTCCATGAATTCGGTCACCTGATTCACGGCATGGTAACGACAGCCAAGTATTATGATCATTCCGGCACCAGCGTAGACCGGGATTTCGTGGAGGCTCCATCCCAGATATTTGAAAACTGGGTCTGGGACAAGGAAGCACTGAAACTATTTGCCAAGCATTACCAGACCGGTGAAGTCATTCCCGACAATTTAGTAGACCGGATGATTGCCGCCAAGAACATGTCCACCGGTGGTGATATGGCCTTTCAGGTCTTCCTGGGTATGGAAGATTTGACCCTCTATGATACCTGGGGTAAGCAAGGACCGGAACCTTTGCTGGATATGACGCAACGTCTGCATAAGCAGGTCTTAATGTGGAATGAAACCCCTAACACGGCCCGCATCGCTTCCTTTGGACATTTGAATGGTTACGCAGCCAGCTACTACGGCTACGCCTGGTCGAAGGTATTTGCTCAGGATATGTTTTCCGTTTTTGAACAGGAGGGAATTTTGAATCCGGACGTGGGTCTGCGGTTCCGAACCGAAGTGCTGGCCCCGGGAGGCAGTCGCGAAGCACTTGATTTAGTGCGGGATTTCCTGGGACGTGAACCAAATAATGAAGCGTTTAAACGCAGTCTGGGAATATAGCCTGCGGCGATTAATCCTGTTCATTCTCATTTTCGGGTGGCTGTGGGGACAGCAGCCACCCGAAAATCTCCACTTTGTTGTCTCCCGCCTCGGGAATACGTCCAACCCATTGATTCGTGGTCGCCAACTTCAATATACGCAGTATCGAGACAAATTGATCCTGCTGGAAAAAAGGATCATGGAAAATCCGGAGTTGTTTTTTGGCGGTAAACAATCCGGGCTATTGCAAAACCGGCTGGATCTGGTGCAATCGTTTCTAGAAAAACGGGATGGTCCGCTGCAAATCATTACCTGGAGCCCAAAAGAGGAAGAACCCCTCCCGCGGAGGGAGCAGAAAAAGAGCGGGGAAAGAATCACCTATTATTATTTCAAGGCATCCTTATAAGTCAAGTTCTTTCTGAATTGTACGGGCAACCGATTCGGCAATTTCATCTTCCAACAATCCTTTTTCCCGCAGGTCATGCCAGACCTTTAACAGAGTGGACTTCATATCATTCTTGGCCATGATAGTATCCAGAATGGCAGCGGGGATATGAAAATCCCGTAATCTCTGGTAGATTAAATCATCCTTGTCTTTCATTACCAAATTTACATAATGATGCCAAAGGGATAAATGATTCTTGAATCTTATGCTGAAATGCGATAAGTTTTCCATACCAAAAGCAAACAGGAGGGAACCATGTTTTGGCAAAAACTCTTCAGCGATTTAGTTGGCTATGGATTTATTATATGGGGAATATGGACACTGTATGAAGGATTGATAGCCCGAAAGGATTTTGAAATTATTGATAATATTACGAATGGAAAAAACAACCTGAATTTCAGCGGTATGAAAGGGGTATGTTATTACTGTCTGATAGCCATAGGTCAGTTCCTTGTTTCCTACATGATTTTTCAGGTCTATTAGTTACAACTACGGAGGGAATCGTCTCCGGTAAAATCAGGCACGAAACTGATTCCGCCGGAAAATATTCCACTGTAAATTTCCCGGCTTTATTAACGGTAAAATTGGCGTCGTACCCCAGCGGTCTAAGGGAGTCCCGATCTGTCGGGACAAAAGCGCGATTCATCGCGGTTACTTTTCGGTGGCAGGTACGTGTGGGGGATATTGAAAATTGGCGTCGTACCCAAGCGGTCTAAGGGAGCGGTCTGCAAAACCGCGATTCATCGGTTCGAATCCGATCGACGCCTCAGCGTTTATTAAGAATTAAGAACTGATAATTATCGGTAAATAATTATCAGTATTTGAATCCAATTACTAATTCTCCATTCTTAATTCTTAATTGTATTTACTGCCCGGGTGGTGGAATTGGTAGACACAAGGGACTTAAAATCCCTCGCCCTTAAAAGCGTGACGGTTCGAGTCCGTCCCCGGGTACACGACTTTGTTCCACATGTTTTCGGATCTATATCAGCGCAGGCACACAATCAAAGTAACAATTGCCCCAGGGGAGGAGTTTATATAAGGGAGTACAGTAATAGAATAATGGAATTGTTCTGTGAGGAAGAAGGCCAACAAAGGAACATTTAAAACGCAAATTTCCAGTGAACAGCTCAATTCAATTATTCGAGTTTCCATTTTGGTTTTAATAATTAAATATGGGTCAAGACTAGTTGAGCGGGTTATTTCGAAAGATTTTCAGCATAATTTGG
>JBHHUC010000133.1:0-1827 GCA_046861395.1 Fidelibacterota bacterium | reverse complement strand
TCCCCATCCCCGACCAATATGCTCTGCATCAGAATTATCCCAATCCCTTCAATCCGGTGACGACCATCGAATATGATTTACCGGAAAATGTGCGTGTCAGTCTGTCGGTGTATGATGTATTGGGACGTGAAATAACGCATCTGGTCAATGCCGATGAAGTGGCAGGGTATCATCAGGTACAGTGGAACGGCACCGATGCTCAGGGTCGCAATGTGAGTTCCGGCATGTATTTCATTCGCCTGGTGGCGGGGAAGTACCATTCCGTAAAGAAAATGGTGTTGCTGAAATAGAGCGCTCTTTCGGTGGAAGATTATCCCGCAATAAATTCGTCCACCCGATTCCAGAATTCGGGATGTTCATTGCAGTTGCTGTGGCCGTAACCGGGCAGTTCCCAGTATGTCACTCGTTCGGGATCACCGATTGCAGCGAAGAGCCGGCCGTGTTTCACCGGAATCTTTGTATCGGCATCACCATGGATGACCAAACACCTGGCTTGCGACCGGTTCACGGTGTGGATGGCGGCTATCCTGGCCAGATCAACCCTGGCACGGTATTTCAGGAAGCCGACAATAATCCAGCCTACCAGAAACCAGGGAATGTGTTTTTTTTCGAACAAGTCCCGGATATAAATAGCCGGATTGGCCGGAGAGCCGACCGAAATGATCTTTGCGATGCGGGCTTCATCGGCTGCCGCCGGATAAGCCACCGATCCGCCAATGGATAGCCCGAAAACGATAATTTCCTGATTCGCCGGACCCCGCCGGGCCACGAAATCCACGGCGGCCTTCACATCTTCGGTAAAAACACCATAGGTGGCGTATTTCACCCGGTCGCTGCGCCCGTGATCCCGGAGATCAATGGACAGAATCTGGTACCCCAGGGGATAAAAATGTTCGATCATGTGCAGGGTTCGTTCCACGTTCCGGCCCCAGCCGTGGACCAGGATCAGCGTTTTGTCGGACGGTTTATTGTCATCGCAGATCCACCAGCCATACAGGGATTGACCTTCCACCGGTATCCGAACTTCCTCGAATGGGATGTTGACATCGGCCGGTGATTTCCGGTTTACATACCGACTGTGATCATTGAGGCGACGAAAAAACAGGGTAAATACGATTCCGGTTACCAGGAGAAAACCAACCGGAACAAGAAATACAGGACTCATACCTGCTCGACATGCTGGATATAGGCGAGGGCCAGATCGATAGTAGCCTGAATTCCCCTCCGGTGTGTACGTTCGGTGCCATGGGAAGCAGCCACGCCCATGCCGATGAGTCCCACGCGGAAATCATTTCCGGCGGTAAGGGCCGTAGATCCATCGGAACTGTAGTAGGGATAAACATCCACTACATGATCAATCTTCCTGTCCCGGGCCAGATTGACCAGGGTACGGCGAAATTCATAGTCGTAGGGGCCGCTGGAATCCTTGGCGCAAATGCTGCAGGATGTTTCCCGGCCTTCGCAATCATCGCCCAGCACGCCCATGTCAATGACCAGCAATTCGCGGATGGTGGGACTGTATCCCACGGTCCCGCCGTGACCCACTTCCTCGTAATTGGAAAAGAACAGTTCCACGGGAAGGTTCCGCTTTTTTTCCCTGAGCTTCCGGGCGATTTCCCAGAGGACAAAACAGCCGGCTTTATTATCGAGAAAACGGGACTTGATAAACCCTGATTCAGTTTCGACATACTTGGGATCCACGCAAATGATATCACCGATGCCGATGCCCATTTTCTTCACATCATCCCTGGAGTGCACCAATTCGTCAACTCTGATATGCATGTTCTTTACCGAACGTTCGGTTTTTTCTTTTTCCCGGTTGGCGTG
>JBHHUC010000084.1:0-7016 GCA_046861395.1 Fidelibacterota bacterium | reverse complement strand
GGATTACGGTGACATGGTATTGCAATCCTGGCGCCTCTTGCAGACATCATCTGTTCTGACCTCCCTGCGGCAACGCTTTCAGGATATCATCATCGATGAATATCAGGATAATAACTATGCTCTGAACAAGATCATCAACCATCTCGTGGCCCATGATCCCCGATTGACCGTAGTAGGTGATGAGGATCAGTGCATTTACAGTTTCCGGGGAGCCAATTATTACAATATCAATGATTTCAAGAATCGTTACCAGGATGATCCCCGTTACAGAATCGTCACTCTGGAAACGAATTTCCGTTCGACCCAACCCATCCTGGATGTGGCGAATCGCAGCATTGCCAACGATCCCGGCCGGACACCGAAAAACCTGGTCGCAGCACGTCAGGAGGACCATCCGCCTTTACCGGTTTTGGTTCTGGGTTCCAAGACGGCACAACTGGCCGAATTGATTCACATTATTAATCGCTGTCGGGATAATGGGTATTCCTACGAAGCGCTTACCGTCCTTTGCCGTACCAGCAGCCAGGTGGACGATATTGTGCACCGATTAAAGCAGAACGCTCTCCCCGTCAATGCTTTCCGGGACCGTTTGAACGGAATTCCTGAAATTCGACTGTTGACGGCCTGGACCTTTGTTCTGAATGACAATCCCCGTTTTTCCATGGCATTCCAGCATTTACGTCAGTCCTATTGTCCCGACGTACCCATTTCCCTGCCTGACATGGATACGCTGCAAAAGTTGGACCTGTCAACATTGCCCACAGCGGCAGCATCACTTCTCCGAGCCATTCGATCCATTGCCGCAAAGATTCATCAGCACGCCCGGCCGGACGAAGTTTTATGGAATATTCTTAAGGAATCCCAACTCCTGGCTGCGACGAAGCATCACTATCGTTACCGAGACCGTCTCAGTCTACGCAACATTGGAAAATTATTATCGCATGCTGAAAATTTTACGGCCACTCATCCCGCGGCAACATTCGAGGACTGGCAATTATACTATGATTTACTCATCAATCAGGATCGCACCCTGGCGGAGGAGCCGCAGTTACGACCCCAGTCCGGAATCCAGGTCATGACGATCCACATGGCAAAGGGTCTGCAATTCCCGATAGTTATCATTCCCTTTTTACAGGCCCAGAGCTTCCCGCTGAACTATAATCCCGATCGCACCCTGTCTTCCCTCCCGGATTCCTGGTTTCACTGGTCCCATTCATCGGATCTGGACCCCAAGGCCCATCATATCAACGAGGAGCGAAGGATATTTTACGTGGCCGTCACCCGGGCCGAGCATCAACTCTATCTCCTGGGTCCGGCATCAAGGACATCCCTGTTTTTGAAAGAAATCGGTTCCGAGACTTCCCCCGTATTAAAAAAAGTAACAGCCCCTGCTCCCGAGGACAAACCTATGCTACAGTCAACATCCCAACGCCTGCTGCAGGAATTGCATCAGGAAATAGAGGCCAATCAACCGGAAAACATCCTGGCCCTTACCCAGGCTCTGAATGACCTAGTGACCAGCGGTGAAATTTCAGCCGAGAATCCCTACGCTTACCTGAATCCGACTCCAGAAACGGTGGACCGCAGAACTTCGAATGATGTCCTGCGTCTCTCGGCCTCGGCAGTGGAAGAATACCTGCAATGCCCCTATAAATATCGCCTCAGCCATATTGATCAGGTTCCGCAGCGAAAAAGCAGTGCTCAGATGACCTTTGGCTCCATCATTCATCATGTCTTGCAAGATTTCCACAACACAGGACAAGAAACGGAACAGCAACTATACGACTTACTGGATAAGCACTGGCAGAAAGATGTGTTTGAATATCAAATCCGTGAAGAGGAATTCTATAAACAGGCCCGGGAAATGCTGGCGAATTACTGGCAGTATCAGCAATCCATGGAATCACGTTTCTTGGCGGCGGAAAAATTCTTCGAATTCGAAATCCCGGAATGGGATATCAGCATCAACGGGAAAATTGACCGCATTGACGAACGGAAGGACGGCCTCCTCGTCATTGATTATAAGACAGGAAAACAACCCGAACGGGACACCAACAAGAAAAGTCTGCAACTGGCCCTGTACACTGAGGCCTTGAATCGTAATGCAATCAAAGAGGTCAAAGGCCGGCCGGCTGCCGCTCAATTACTTTACCTCAAGAATCTGGATGAACTGCATCCGCCCCATTCCTTCTCAAAAGAAGAGATTGAAAAACATTTGAACAACGTGAAGGAAGCGGCCGACGGTATCCGGGCAAATACTTTTCCCGTCAAACCGGGACAGTGGACATGCAGCTATTGTGATTATAAGGAATTTCTTTGTCCGGCCTGGGAGAATGATTAGCGGATATTTTTCCCTAATGATACGGTTTTTCCAGAACCCGTAATATTTTACGGTTCCGCTCCCGGCAATGGTGACACTGAGCTGGTCTCTTACCGACAGAACGGCATCGCCCGAACCACTGATGACGACCTTGGTTTCATTGGAACGGAGCATTATTCTTCTGCAATCCCCGAACCCGGAAATAACGACATCCTGCAATTTGGCTTTCCCATCGATTTGACATCCCCCGCTACCGCTGATAACCACGGAAAGTGCATCGCATTTTATGCGTTCACAACGTATTTCCCCCGACCCGCTGATGACAATTATCATTATTTTTAAATGAGTTTGCACTGATCTCGCCGGAGCGGGATAGTTTGATTCCTGACAGAGAGTGGGTATAAACTGTATAATGTATCGTAGGTGAGGCAAATAGATTCGGGACATCCTTCGTTCCAACCAAGGTAAAGGGTCTCATGACGAACCTTTGTATAGACATGTTTCATTACATCCCGGTCAGCAGGCACGATGACTTTTTATTCATTTCCGAAGATAATTTCTACTTCACCATGACCTTCCAGGACCACGTTTTCAAATGAGTCCAGTTGTCGCGTCTCTGTTTTCTTTTCATTCGCCGACATCAGGCCAGTGCCCACAATTAGGCCAAGCAATGTCATTTTTGACAGATTCATCACATTCCCCCTCAAATTTGCAATCCGACAGTTGGCAGGCGATTAAGTTGTCACACTATTCTGAGAGAACCAGTACACATTGAAATTCACCGGTATAATCCTGGGCATTGAAACGAACCTCCCGGGGGGCGAAGAAAGCAATGGAATCCTTGCTGGTAAAAACAAGGTTACCGATGATGGTATTTTCCAATAAAACCCGGCTGGAATCATCCAGGAAGGTGAAATGCAGTGAATCCCGTGCCGAAGCGCCGGAAACAACCAGGGTCGTGGTAATGAGGGAAGCGGAAGTATAGTTGAAACCTAGATCATAGGCATCGTTGATGGTATAATTCTGGGCCCGGACCAGGTAATTAAATGATTTATCGGTCTGAGTCACTGTCGGAATATTATCCACCAGGCCGTCATATAATTCTTCCGGTCCCACACAGGCTGTCAGGAGGAGTCCGCTGAGGAGGAGTAGATTAATCTTCATTTGGTTCTTCCAGTGCTAATTCCTGGTTTAATTCCAGTTCGGTAATTTTTTCCAATGGTTTCTGCAATTGATTGCGCCGGGGTCCCGCCAGATCGTTATAATGATTCTGGACGCTGGATAGGGATTTACCCAGGGCATCGACTTTCTGATTGAATTTCTGCCATTGTTCCTTGAAGGCCATGATGAGGCTCTGCATTTCCGCCGCCTTGGTTTCCAGGGCGAAATTATCCACGGATTGCCGAATCAGAGAGAGAACCGCATAGAGGGTCAACGGCGAGCATAATACGATTTTCTTTGACAAGGAATAATCAATCAGGGTCGGATCTACCTGGTTCAGATAAGCGTAAATACTTTCATTGGGAATGAAGACCAAAATATAATTAACCGTCCCTTCGCCGGGATTGATATAGTCACGCCGGGAAACAGCTTTTATGTGGGCCTTTACATCCTGTAGGAACGCTTTCTGTTCATTTTCCTTCAAATCAGGATTGGTTTCACTCAGGAATTTTTCATAATGGGCTAAGGGGAATTTCACGTCCATGTTAATTCGACGTCCCCGGGGTAGTTTGAAAGTATAATCGGGTCGACCACTTCCCTCCTGTTGCTGTTTTTCATAATTCAGCCCTTCCACCAGCCCAATGAAATTCAGAATATCCTCCACCATGCGTTCGCCCCATTGGCCCCGGGCCTGGCTGCTGGACAGGATTTCGCGCAATTTCGCGGTTGTATCCGTCAATTTATTAATCCCTTCCCGGGATTCTTTCATATGCCCCTTGAGTGTGCTGGTTTCCTGGGACAGTTTTTCCAGGGAAGATTTCATTTCCTGCATGGAAACATCGATCAATTTCTTTTTCTCTGTTAACTGCATATCGGAGGTTTTGATCAATTTCTTGAATTGATCCTCTGCCAATGACAAAAAGGTGGAAATATTCTCATTAATGGCATCTTTTGATAGTTTACCGAACATGGCTTCCATCTGTTGTTCCAGTTCGGTTTCCTTGGCACGGGTTCGGTTCTGGACATATTGCCATCCATAGGCCCCGGCAGCCAGTCCCAGGACGAAAAATATGATATTGGCTATGATGTCCATTATGTAGTCCTGTCTCCTGCCAGCCCCAGCTCATCGGCTTTTTCCTGTAAAGCATTTATAACAAACTGGATGTGTTCAGCCCGGTCAATTCCCAATTCTGTAATTCCTGTGGTAATATCGTCCCGGTTGACCTTGGCGGCAAAACTTGGTGTTTTCAGTTTTTTAGTCACTGATTTCACTTTTACGTCATGGATGGAGCGGGACGGCCTGACATACGTTACGGCAAAGAGGAAACCGGTTAATTCATCGCATGCAAATAGTGTTTTAGCCAATAATGTCTTACGCTCAATTCCGGTATAGGACGCATGTCCCAGGATCGCATCCAGCATGATATCGGGATACCCCTTTTGTATCAGAATCTCCACTCCTATTTTAGGGTGGCCATCCGGTGAAGGATATTTCTCATAATCAAAATCATGCAAGAGTCCCGTTAAACCCCACAAGGCTTCGTCCTCGCCATAATGCCGGGCATAACAACGCATAACTTGTTCCACCGCCAAACCATGGAGGCGTAAGGACGGTGATTGCGTATAGGAGTAAAATAATTCCAGAGCTGTTTCTCTTGCAGGTAACGCCATCATTATATCTTCCTTATCCTGTTGCGAATATACAAAGCCCCGGAACATAAATATATCCCGGGGCTCACTATTCAATCGTCAACGTTTTTCAGAGGCCGAGCATGTTGATGACCAGGCGAATGACTTCACCACTGGCACCTTCTTTCGGTAGGAAAGGATTTTCTTTCTTACCCCAGGCAGTTCCAGCGATGTCGAAATGCACCCAGGGAATATTCTCGCCCACAAATTCCTTCAGAAAAGCACCACCGGCGATCGTACCGGCCTGGCGCGGCGCACCGACATTTTTCACATCGGCAATTTTGGATTTAACTTGTTCGCAGAATTCATCCCAAAGCGGAAATTCCCAGACTTTTTCACCGGTCACAGACGAGGCTGATTTCACCTTATCAATCAAATCAGCCTCATTCCCCATAATTCCCGTGGCAATATGGCCCAGAGCAATGAGGACGGCCCCGGTCAATGTGGCAAAATCTAAGATATATTCCGGGTCATAATGCTTACTGGCATAGGCTAAGCCGTCGGCTAAAATTAATCGTCCCTCGGCATCGGTATTGAGAACTTCAATAGTTTTGCCATTATAGGCCGTAAGAATATCACCCGGCTTCATGGCTTTTCCTCCGCCAAGGTTTTCGGTGGACGGTATAATGCCGATGACATTTCGTTTGGGTTTCAGCAGGGATATCGCTTTCATGACGCCTAATACGACACCGGATCCGCACATATCAAATTTCATTTCGTCCATACGCTCGGCCGGTTTCAGTGAAATGCCTCCACTGTCAAATGTCAGACCCTTTCCTACCAGGACCACCGGTTTTTCATCTTCATCACTCCCAAAATATTCCAGGATGATAAATTTGGGTGGTTCTGTTGTTCCCAGTGCAACCCCGGCCAATCCACCCATTCCCATTTCCGTAAACTCATCACGGTCAAAGACCGTGCATTTCATCCCACCGGCTTCCGCAATCGCCCGGGCTTCTTCGGCCAGACGTGTTGGTGTTGTAATATTGCCGGGACGATTATCAATATCACGGGAAAAGCAGACCGCTGAGGCTACATGCAGTCCCGTTTGCAGGGCATCCTGATCGCCGGAAAAAATAAATGCTTTATCCAGTTCGGTAACGTCATCATCCTTCGTTTGGAACTCTAGAAATTGATAACTGCCCAGGACTAATCCTTCCGCCAGTGCGCGATGGTAATCGGCTGCATCCTTATTAAATGTTTCAACGGCCAAAGAGGTCTTCTTTTGGGAAATGGCAAATTTGGCGGTTGTGCCACCTGCTTTCCGGACTTCTTCATAATCCAGATCATTCTCTTTTCCCAGACCGATTCCAAGATAAACTTTGTCCCCCTTGACAAATGGGGTGGATTTCCCGGATTTACCCGATGCCAGTCCGGCATCGACGGCAGCAGAAATTTCACCTTTCCAAGCCGTATCAATATCGCGGCCAAATTGTGTAAGCGTGCCATCCTCGAAAATTCCAAAAACTGTAATATCCGTCGGAGCACTGTCCCAGGTTCCAGAAAAAGATTCCAAATGACTTAAATGAGCCATGATTGTATTCCCTTTACATCACTTATTAATGCGAAAAATAAGAGCAAAAGTTAGGTGATTTCGCAATTAATCTCAATCAATTAACATTCGGGTTCGGTGTTACTTTCGTCCGGCAACAAGACTGTCTACGACTGACGGGTCCGCCAGCGTGGACGTGTCTCCCAGGGAATCGATTTCATCTTCGGCAATTTTCCTGAGAATGCGTCGCATGATCTTTCCCGATCTTGTTTTGGGCAAGGCCGGTGTGAATTGCACTTTATCCGGTTTGGCATGAGGTCCGATTTCACGTGCTACCGTAGTGCGAATATCACT
>JBHHUC010000083.1:0-7030 GCA_046861395.1 Fidelibacterota bacterium | reverse complement strand
CCACAATAAACCAATGACCGGGATGTCTATCACATCATCCCGGAACACCACCTCCGCCGGAATATTCCCTGCCATTCCGAAGCAGACATGCAGCGGCAGGAGGTGTTCCGCCCGGGGATGACAATAGCGGGCCGCGGGGGCCTGTTCCCAATGCCTCAGACGATGTTCCCGTTCAGTTCTCGGCAAATCGGGCGATGTACAGGTTTCCGCCAACCAGTCCTGAAAAGCGGCGCTCTCCTTCGCGGCCTGGGAATCGTGCTGAAAAAAGGCTCTCAGATTATGAAATGAAAATCCTGATCCCACGATAAGAATATTCTGCTGCGGCAGGGCACACAAGGCCTGTCCCAGACGAAGATGGGCGGCTGGGTCCAGGGATCGAAGCAGGGAAAGCTGGACACAGGGAATGGTGGCGGCGGGATACATGAGTTTCAGGGGAATGAACACGCCGTGATCAAAGCCCCTTCGATCATCATGCCGGGCCGGGAAACCGGCTGCATCCAGCCGCGCGACGATATGGTCGGCCAAGACTGGTGCACCGGGAGCAGGATATTGAATGGTATATGCTTCCGGCGGGAAGCCGGCATAATCGTATAAAAGTCCGGGCGCATCACCGCCTGTCACGGTGGGAACGTCCGTTTCCCAATGGGCGCTGATGATCAGGATGGCGTCCGGTGTTTCCAGGGTATTTGGCAGGTTCTGCAGAAATGAAACCAACCGCTCATGTCCCGGATCGCCCATCAGGGGCAGGGGTCCGCCGCCATGGGGAATATAGACGATGGGGGCGCGGACATTCATGCCGAATCATTGGAGGTGGTCAGGAAGTCCACCAGATTCCGGGTAGTGGCATTGCCGAACCAATAGCGGCCGCCGGCTTCCACCACGGGAACGGTGCGGAAACCTTTTTCCCTGGCCAGTCCCGGCTTGAAGGTAATATCGATTTCTCTCAAGGAGAATTTCATGTTTTCCTGCAGAGCTTTCAACCGCCGTCGGACCAGGGGGCAAAAGGGACAGACATTAGCGGAATACAAGATAACTTCGGGAACAACGGTGTCCGGTGCCGGATCGGCAGGAACATCCGCCACGGAGCCATATCCCAGCCAGTGTGACAGGCGGGGAAACCAGCGCAAATAGAGTAATTCACCGATGATACCGATAATAATGACAAACGCGGCGGCATATACGTTCTGGACCAGGCCGGCGACCAGTCCGATGAGGGGAATCCCCAGCCAGGTAAACCAGACCATGGAAAGATGACAATGTTGTTTCATAACATACCTCACACATTGTTTTATGGATCGTCACGGTCCGCATGAACCGGCTGAACAAACTACCAGTATTTTATGAAATTAGCAATGGAATATCCTCAGGAGTGTGTTGGTTTAATCCACAGCGATCCTACCCAGGCCAGAATCAGTAAAACACCAAATGTCACTACGATGGATGCCCCGGTCGGAATGTCGTACAGTAACGAAAAGGCCATGCCCAGAAAACTGCCAAGCACGCCAAAGGCCCAGCCGAAGTATAATCGTTTTTTTACATTATCCATATAGAACAATGCCGCCACCGTGGGAATAATCAGAAAGGAAAACACCAAGAGAACGCCGGCAATTTTTACGGAATTTGTCACCATGAATCCGAAGGTCATATAAAAAAGGAAATCCCATAACCGTGTTTCTTTTTCATCACGGAGAGAAGGGTCGGACGCTCTTAGGAATTGAGCCCGGAATTTCCACTGAATATAACCAATGATCAGATACAGGATCGCCGTTGCCAATACTTGTTCCGGCGTTACAAACAGTATTGAACCCACCAGAAGGTGGTTCAGGTGTTCCGCCCCTTCGGCAGAATGGGAAAATAATAAAATCATCAGGGCGGCACAGACAATATATGTTATCCCGATCAGCGATTCCTGGGGAATTTGTTTATTTTTTGGGCGCATATAAGAAAAAAGGATCGCGCCTAAAAAGGTAAACCCCAGAGCAGTTAAATAGGTGGGAAAGGAATCCCCCTCCCAGCCCAGAATAATGCCCACGGTGGTACCCAATGCGGCGACTTGCGCCAATGCCAGGTCCACGAATATGACACCCCGTTTTACGACATGAAGACCAAAATAGACATGCATGGTTGTCAGGGTGATTGCCGCCAATAGGGGCCATCCGATAAGATAGAGATAATCACTGATCATGGTTCACCTCCCGGAGGGTATGTAAGTTGTAGCGAAATAAATCAAAATAGGAATCCACACCGTCCAGAGCACCCACCGATTGGGATAATTTGATGTATGGAACGCCTGTTTTGCGGGAAATGAAATCCACGGCATCCGTATTGAAATATGATTCCAGAGCCAGACAATAAATCGAATCGGATGTAATGATATTAATGATTTTATCCAAATGGCCCGGTGACGGTGGAATTCCCGGCAGCGGTTCAATAAATGCCACCGTGCGCAGACCGAACCGATCGGCGAAGTAGGGCCAGGAATTGTGAAAGAAAATGATCTTTTTCCCGGACAGGGAAGCGTAATCCGTCACCAGCTGTTCAAGCAATGAATCAATGGCCGTTGCAAATGATGTATAATTTGCCCGGTAGGTGGAAGCAGCAGACGGATCTCTGGCAATGAGAACATCCCGGATCGCAGCGGCAATTACTTTTCCGTTTTCAGGGTCCAGCCAGTAGTGTGGATTACCGAAACGATGAATATCCCCCATACTGGCATTTACCTTCCCCGTGGGTTTTTCCTTCGCAAGAATATTTTGCGAACAATCCACTACCTGGATATTTCGGTTCCGGGAACCGTCGATAATCTGCTGGGCCCAAAGATCCAATTCCAGACCGACTTTCAGATAAATATCGGCCCGTTTTACTTTCACCATATAGGACGGTAGAACCTCCACATAGTGTGGATCCTGGTTACCGCGGGCAATACTGGTAACCGTCACCCGGTTCCCTCCAATGGATTTGGCAATGTCGGCCAAATCGGTAGTCGAAGAAATGATTTTTATTTTCCCGCCAAAGGCCAGAGACAGGAACAGTATCCAATAAATTTGTTTCATGGTGCTCTCCTAAAAACGATGGGGTTTATGGGGTCCCAGCGACCAAATCAATTGAATTATTGTCACCAGGGAAGATTGATCATCGGGAAAGGCGGGACGCTCCAGTTTGATCCGCACGACGGAAGATTCTTCCACCGGACTGAAGCCGGCAAATACACCCCATCCTCCATGGATAAGCCCTCCTCTTTCCCGGACGCCGTCAAGAATAAGGCCCGCATTCCAGCGTTTATTAAATTGTATATTCATCCAGGAATAGGCTGCCGTGGATTGTCCCGAATGGCCGCTTAACCAATGAAACCATTCCGATTGCCAGGTAAAGGAGTGATATTTATTGGGACGGTATTTGTATTTGATATCCGCACCGGCCAGCGCATTCTCATTCCCCGGTTCCTGATAATAGCTCAGGCCTGTTTCCAAATGGGTAACGGGGGTCAGATCGATGAAATTGGACCAGCGGATACAGCCGGCCATGGTGCTTGCCCCGGAAAGTTGCGTCCCGTCCAGCGCAACGGATTTGAGATTATCGGAACCGTAAAACAAGGCCATCTGACTGTACCAGGGAAAGGGTAACAAAGCATTGATCTCCACACCATTGGCCCACCAGTGCTCCGGTCCCAATGTCGATTGCACGCTCAAAGGCGATTCAATGAAAGGAAAAATGTGGGCATGTTGCCCGTTAATTTTGCCAAAATAGGGCCGGAGGACTCCGGCTCGCAATCCCAGCCCCAAGGGCAAACCGCGTTCGATAGCCAGGTAAGCCTCTTCCAACTCAAACCCTTCGTCAGGATGAAAATGGAAATACACACTGGCTTTGGCAAATGGGTTGACATATCCCTGGTACGCCAATTCTATTCCACTGTCTGAGAAATAGACGGAATCATTCTGAATGATTTGTATATCGCCGATAACACTGAAATCGGGGTTGGTAGTGGTCTGTGCCATCAGCACATAGAACAACAGGATTGCGAAAAACAATTTCCGCATAGGGCCTCCTCAGTTAATAAAGGTTGAAAGAAACCTCCCGACGTGAGATGTCTGGAAGCATACTTCCGGCCAGTCGTCCGGCTAATCGTCGGGATAAAGGGATTTAACTGAGAAGATTGGGCGGGGCCCGGGACACCTGCTGGGTAACCGCCAGTTCATCCGGGTTGTTTTTGGACAGGATGGCGAACAGGGTTTGATATTTTGCTTTCCCGAAAAAGGGAACGGCCGGTGCGGTTTCGCCCGGCGATTGATAGGGTGTAATCCAGGTACAGGAAAGATGTACCGTGTGATGAGAGGCTTCATCACAATTTATATCGCAGAGACTACTGACCATTGTAGTAAAATTATGTGGGCGGCCCAAATGCGCCGTCAACAGCAGGGAATAGACCAGCAGCCATACGATCAGGGTCAGTACGCCGGATTTACGAGATTTCCTCATGGGAAAATCTATCCACAAAGAAATTTAAACCCAAATAAAATGATCTGGACACAGGAGATCCTCTACCCGGTTATAACCCGATCGATCGATTTCCCTGTGATTTCTGCTCCAATGCTGTAAATTCTCAGGCTAAGGAAGGAAGTATGATGAAAAAAATATTGCTCAGTGTTCTGGTCATTCTCGGATTGGCCGTTCTGGTTTTCAAATTGTATTTTGCCTATGATTTACCTCGCTACGAAGGCCGGCTGACCCTCAGCGGGTTGAACGAGCCGGTGGACGTCCTGACGGATGAATTCGGTGTTCCCCATATTTTTGCCAATAATGAAAATGATCTTTTTTTTACGGCCGGTTATATTGCCGCCCGGGAACGACTCTGGCAAATGACGGTGGTGCGGTCAGCGGCCCGGGGTGAACTGGCCAACCTCTTCGGTCGCGACTTACTCAGCAGTGATATTTATTTACGTACCTGGCGGATTCCCGAAATCGGACGCCGGGGAGCAGAACAAATGAATCCTGACATTCTCACACTGGTGCAGCGTTTCTGCGACGGCATCAATGCCTGGGTGGAAGAATCGGCCGACAACCTGCCTCCGGAATTCAAGATCCTGGGTGCCAAACCGCTGCGCTGGGAGCCGTCGGATGTAATCAGCTACGCCCGGCTCATGGCCCATGATCTCCAGCAATCCTGGAAACCGGAAGCCCTGTTCGGTGCCGTCCTGGAATACTACGGACAAGAAAAACTCACCGAATTGCTACCGCCCTACGGGAGCGAAAAACCCACAATATCCCAAGCCCAGATGCCGCCGGGATTAATGAATTTATACTCTTTCCTGGAACAAGAAGAGTCCAAAATCCGTCACTTTACAGGAACCGATGGACCCAATATCGGCTCCAATTGTTTCGTGGTAGCCGGCAGTAAGACCACCACCGGGAAACCCATCCTGGCCAACGATCCTCACCTGGGATTCACCCAGCCGGCCAAGTGGTATGAAATGCATATGTCCGGCGGGCGATTCAACGTGAGCGGCGTCTGTCTGGCCGGCTTGCCCGTACCTGTCCTGGGACAGAACGATGCCATCGCCTGGGGCTTTACCAATGTCATGGCCGATGATATTGACTTTTTCGTGGAAACGGTGGATCCCGACGATCCCACCCGCTACCAGTCGGGGGATGAATGGCTGACCTTTGCCACGGTAACCGAAACCATTCCCATCAAGGGCGGAACGGACACCACCATCACCATTCGTTCCACCAAGCACGGACCCGTGATCAGTGATCTGCATTATCTGATGGACAAGGACGGGCCGGTCATCAGTTTCCAGTGGACGGGTCATGATAATTTCAAGATTCTGGAATCATTGTTTGAACTGAGTCTGGCCAAGGATTGGGATTCCTATTCCGCCGCCGTGGAAAAATTCGGTGTACCGGGACAAAATATTGTCTACGCCGATACGGCAGGGAATATCGGCTGGCGTCCCGCTGTTAAGATTCCCATTCGCAAGGACGGCGCCAGTCTGGTGCCCCGACCGGGCAATGATCCCTCCTACGACTGGCAGGGCTATGTTCCCTTCGATGAAATGCCTTTCCTGTTCAATCCCGATGCGGGATATATCGTCACCGCCAACAATAAATCGGTGGGCGATGATTACCCCTATTATATTTCCAATCTCTGGGCCCACCCCAGCCGGGCCATGCGGATTCTGGAACGGTTACAGGATGAAGCCATCATTTCCGTGGATGAAATCAAGGATATCCAAACCGATTTGATCAGTCCCATGGGACGTCAACTGGGTCCGCGCCTGGCGGCGCTCACATCTCCGGATATTCGCCAGGGGAATGTGGCCGTGGCCATGGATTTACTGGCGGACTGGGATGGTGATGAAAGTCCCGATTCTCCCGCCGCGCTGGTATTCCATTCCGTATTATGGCATCTGATTCAGAATGTCTATCGTGATGAACTGGACTTGATCGGGCCCGACGCCTTTGCGGCCTATGTGGACCTGGCCATGATCCCCCACCGCAATATTGAATGGGTTCTGATGGCAGGGACATCATCCTGGATCGACAACGTAGCCACGCCGGACTATGAAGAATCACTGACGGACATCGTAAATCAATCCTTCCGGGATGCGGTGGCGGAGATTGAGGATATGGTAGGACCAGATCCGGCCCTCTGGGCCTGGGGCGCCGTGCATACGCTGACGCATCCTCATGATCTGGCGCAGGTTGCCATCCTGGATATAATCTTCCATTTCAATGTGGGTCCCTTCCGCACCGGCGGCTCGGGCGAAACGGTGAACAACGGCGGCTTTTCCTATGATAATCCCTATGTCCAGGATTTCGGACCCAGCATGCGGCGCATCGCCAATCTGAGTGACCTGGATCGCACCCAGTTCATCCTGCCCACGGGACAATCGGGACTACCCCGGAGTCCCCACTACCGGGATCAGGCGGAAATGTTCATCCGAGGAGAATACCGCACGACCCGGGTCAACCGGGACAGCATGGAAGCATCTGACGCCTTCCGTAAACTGGAATTAGTGCCGGAATAATT
>JBHHUC010000082.1:0-7046 GCA_046861395.1 Fidelibacterota bacterium | reverse complement strand
TATAGAAAATATGAGTCGGGGTGAAAGGATTTGAACCTTCGACCTCGTCGTCCCGAACGACGCGCGCTAACCGGGCTGCGCCACACCCCGAATGATTATAAATATACGAAATAACGAATATGAATTTACCCCCCGTAAGATGCTAAATAAATAGCTTAATCACGAGGAAACCCCCAATGATTAAACCCATCAGAAGAAAAACCAGAATATTAAACCAGCGGTCAATGAAAGTCCGAATCGGTCGGCCGAATTTCCAGATCAGCCCTGCCACCAGAAAAAACCGCGCCGAGCGACTAATAACTGATGCCAGCAGGAATAAACTGAATGAAATATCGAAAGCGCCAGCGCTGATGGTGAAAACCTTATACGGTATGGGCGTAAAACCGGCCGTAAAGATTACCCAGAAGTTCCAGGTTTCATACAGTTCTTGAATTCGTGTAAACAAGGCAACGGTGAAACCGGGTATATTGCGGAAAAAGAAATCAGCTAGGGCAGAAAATTCACCAGGTTGTGTCCACCAGGAAAAATGGCCGATACCATATCCTGCCATCCCGCCGAAAATTGATCCCAGAGAGGCGATCAGTGCAAAGTACAGAGCCCGGCGTCTTTTCCCCAAAGCTAGGGCAATCAATAAAACGTCTGGTGGCACAGGGAAAAAGGATGCTTCCGCAAAAGCTAAGATAAACAGCATCAAGGAACCGTGGGGAGAATCAGCCCAGGACAGAACCCAATCGTATAATTTCTTCAACCACTTCATACCCAGAAATAACTCCTGAACCATAATATCATGAACTGTAATGTGTCCCTCAGTGGCGAAATAGCCGAGGATTGTCGGTCATATATTGTGGGAATCCTGATGTGGTTCATCGTGAATCCTGACAATCCGGCCCGCAACAAAAGCTCCGACTCAAAGGGAAAGCCGTTTTCCTGGTAATGAAACCGGGTAAATAAAACCAATGGAATGGCACGAAACCCACATTGCGAATCTTTAATGACCGTATTGGTCCGGACGCTCACCAATAAACTTGTGATAAAATTGGATAATCGTCTCATTACAGGCATTTTTTTTCGATTCCAACGGTAACCTAACCGCACTTCATTTTCATCATGAATATCCATAAATTTGTCCAATTCCGCCAAGGGGTGCTGTAAATCCACATCCATAGTAATGATATACCGGGCTCCGGCATCAATAGCTTCCTTTGCTCCCACTCGGAGGGCAGCCCCTTTGCCCCGGTTTTTCACATGGCGAATAACGTTAATTCCGGCATCTTGGATCATGGCGCCGGTGCCATCGCTGCTGCCATCATCAATCATTATGAATTGATTTCGAAACCTATCCGGTATACCAACAATGAATGCGTGGAGATAATTCGCCCCATTATAAATCGGAACTACAATTTTCACCAGATCATTCATGACGATAAATGCCAATGGCGGACATGACTTCCCGTTCGGAATCACTGCCGGCGGGACGATTCAGCAATTCTCCGGCTGCCACCATAGCGCTGGAACCGCCCCCGTCTAGATTCAGTGCTTCCACACAGCCCAGCTCTATCATTATCTGGGCCAATTCCTCCAGCGACACTCCCCTACTCTCTTTTTGCCTACCGTCAACAACTACAACAACCAGATCGTCATTTTGCCGATAACCCACTGCCGTCCGGGGATGTACTTCGGGAATGGACGTTCCGAAAAACACTTCTTCTTCTGTGGATATTTGCTGGTGACCGTTCTGGACTAAAACAGGACCAGCATGAATGGCCTGTGTGACATCCCAGTATCGTGCCAGAGAAAAATCCAGATATGGGGCCGGCTGATCTATCCGGTTTTGGATTGGGCTCTCCCAATAGAAGATTGAATCGTGGTGTGTTGACGCCCAGGCAATATCAAAAGTGTCATCGTTTCTGATACCAAAGGCACCGCGGGCAACGGGATAGTGTTTTCCATTCCTGATTACCGTTTCAGATGCAGGTTCCACGATGGAATCACTCGTTACCAGGAGTCCCACATGGTTAGTGGGATTCTGGTGCATGAGAAAATAGCCTCCATTGACTGCCAGTATAGCACCGGTATTTAGTGCGAAATCCGAAACGGTTTCGCGACGATCTTCGTTATCCGATACAAGAATTCTTACATCAAAACTGTCACTGCGGGTGTGAATGATGGCCGCCCAAATATTCACCGGAAGTTGTGGATCCCTGCCCTGCAGAATCTCAATACCGGCAGGAATGTCAATGGGGACCGGTTGCCATTGAATATTTAATCGAGCAGTTACCAGTGGCTTGGAACAGTACGAAAAAAAAAGCAATAAGATAAACGAAATATTACGGTACACGAATCAAATCATTATTATTCTTTGGTAATACTCCAAAGCGGATGGTATCCGGTGATGCTCCCAGGGAATCAGAAATAATGACCTGCCATTGGCCAGTCCATTCACTGACATTGGAAACTCGACTCCAACAGCGCCAATTATAGGATTTTCCAACCGTTATTTTTATTTTGGAGAAAAATGCACCCTCATAGCGCCATTCATGGTAAATAGGTACACGGTAAGGATTCTGATTCTCCACGGCGGTAAAGCAATACACGTAATCCGTCGAATCGCTGAAGACATTCACCGTATCCACCGGATCGCGGTAGTCAATACCATGAGTCATGACCAGATTATTTAATCTTATGGGAATATAATACTCGTGTTTCACCGGGATGGTATCAGCTGGTGCCGGTGTTACTAGCGCAACTGTATCCGTAACAGCAACTGCTGCATTAGTGGCTGTAACCGGTTTCGGGTGCGATGTAACGGTCATCGGTTGAGGCGTCGTAGTCGGCAGGTTCTGGGAATTGAATCCACTTAACCAGACAATGAGAATATAAAGAACATAAGACAAAACCATGATATACGATACCTTATTCAATCCCATAACAATTGCAATTGTGACTAGGATCAGAAAAACAATAGTAACCGGTATGATCGTGGGATCATTCATAGACTGGTAATAGGTTGATGGGTTTTGTCAGACAAGAAAAGGTTCATTGGAACCTGTTTGTCGGAGCGAGAGGATTTGAACCTCCGACCCCTGCAACCCCATTGCAGTGCGCTACCGGACTGCGCCACGCTCCGAATCAAGCAGAAATTTACTCACGAATAATATGTAAAATCTCCAACAATTCCTGCCGGATGGATTTTATCAATTGATTTAAATCTGGGGAGTGAGACGGTTCCGCTACCGGTTGTCCATCTTTATGCTCCTCCAGGAATTTACGCGCTCCTTCGATCGTATATTTCTGATCATATAGTAAAGATTTGATTTGTTGAATCAATTCAATATCTTTTTGACGGTAAGTACGGTTGCCGGCCCGGTTCTTCGGCGGATTGAGCTGTTTAAACTCCGTTTGCCAATAGCGCAGCACATACGGTTTTATACCGGTGATTTTGCTTACTTCACCAATGGAGTAGTATAGTTTTTTGATTCCTGTTGTTGGAGCTACCATTTCAAGTAACACTCGAAGTGTAGCGGAATATTACTGTTCTTACTTCTTGAAAGCAAGAATGAAAATAAATGATCCTAAGTAAAACTATCTAATAAGATAGAGCTGTTAAAGGATCGATGTAATCAAGACCGAAGGCTTCCGCCACGGCCTGACATGTAATTTGTCCTTTATAAGTATTCAATCCTTGTAACAAGGCGGGATCATTGGTCAATGCCTTGACAATACCCTGATCCGCTAGTTTCAGGAGATATGGGGTTGTGGCATTGGTCAGTGCTACCGTACTGGTGGCCGGTACCGCACCGGGCATGTTGGCCACACAATAGTGAATGACACCATCCACCTCATAGGTAGGATCTTCATGGGTGGTTGGCTTACATGTTTCCACGCATCCTCCCTGATCGACAGCCACATCAACGATAACACTCCCTGGCTGCATCATTTTTAGCATATTTCGGGTCACCAGTTTCGGTGCTTTTGCGCCGGGAATCAACACGGCACCAATCAAAAGATCTGTTTTTGGCAACAGCTCCTTAAGATTGTATTGATTACTGAATACCGTGGTTACATTTTTAGGCATTATTTCATCCAGGTAGCGGAGTCGGGCCAGATTATTGTCCATGATATAAACCTGTGCCCCCAGTCCGGCTGCGATATGGCAGGCATTTGTACCAACAATACCGCCTCCGATAATGGTGACGACCGCCGGTCTTACACCCGGTACACCTCCCAGAAGGATACCGCATCCTCCCAAAGCTTTTTCCAGATACTTGGCTCCTTCCTGAGCAGCCATGCGTCCGGCCACCTCACTCATGGGAATTAGCAAGGGCAGGGAACGGTCTTCCAAGGTCACCGTTTCATACGCAATGGCTGTTGCACCCGTTGCGGCAAAGGATGTAGTCAATATCTCCGATGCCGCAAAATGGAAGTACGTAAACATGGTCAAATCATCCCGACACAGATCAATTTCCTGTGGTTGAGGTTCTTTAACCTTTACAATTAATTGAGAATTGGAAAAGATTTCCGTCGCGCTGGATAAAATCCTACCGCCGACTTTTTGATACTCATTATCGGCATATCCGGAATTTAATCCAGCGTTTGTTTCGACTAAAACCTCATGCCCCCTGTTGGTCAATTCCAGGGCTCCGTGTGGTGTCAAAGCAACTCGTGTTTCATTTGCTTTAATCTCTTTTGGGACCCCAATAATCATCCGGTTACTCCTTAATTGAAACGTTTGTTAAATGGCTTCCGTGGTTTATTCCGGTGATGGTGGGATGGTTTGCGTTCAACATATCCCTCTGGTTTTTCCAGCAGCGCTTTGCGACTGAAATCATACCGGCCGGCATCGTCAACTTTAATCAGTTTTACTCGGACTTTATCGCCGACTTTCACTACGTCTTCGACTTTGTCAACGCGGTGCCATTCCAGTTCTGAAATGTGAATCAATCCTTCACGACCCGGTACGAATTCTACAAATGCGCCAAAGGCCATTATCCGGGTGATAGTACCGTCAAATTCCATACCCACTTCCGGCTCCATCGTCAGAGCACGTATGAATTCTACGGCATCTTCACATTTCATTTTATCCGCCCCTGATACGAAAACGACACCATCATCATTGACATCCACGTCACATTCCGTATCGGCAATAATCTTCTTAATATTCTTGCCACCAGGACCGATCAGGGCACCGATTTTTTCCGGATTAATCTGCAACGTCTGAATACGCGGAGCTGTTTCAGAAATATCACTTCGAGGTTCAGCCAGGGCTTCATTCATTTTTGACAGAATGAAGTGGCGTCCGTCACGGGCCTGAGCCAGCGCTTCGGTTATCAGTTCAAAGGATACACCATCAATTTTCAAGTCCAGCTGAATGGCGGTAATGCCATCCCAGGTTCCTGCAACTTTGAAATCCATATCACCAAGGTGATCTTCGGTCCCCAGGATATCGCTGAGTACAGCATGGCGTTTGCCATCTGTGATTAATCCCATGGCAATTCCGGCCACCGCTGATTTCACAGGGGCTCCGGCATCCATCAGGGCTAACGATCCGCCGCAAATGCTTGCCATCGAGGACGATCCGTTTGATTCCATGATCTCAGAAACAATGCGGATCGTGTAGGGGAAATCTTCCGGAGAAGGCAGTACCGGTTTTAAAGCCCGTTCGGCCAAATTTCCGTGTCCAATTTCACGACGACTGGTAAATCCAATACGTCCCACTTCACCGACGCAATAGGGAGGGAAATTATAATGGAGCATATAGCTCTTTTTATAATCATTATCCATATCATCAATGATCTGTTCGTCCCGTTTGGTCCCAAGCGTAACTACCACCAGGGCTTGTGTTTCACCGCGGGTAAACAAAGCTGAACCATGAGTTCGTGGCAAGAAACCGGGAACAATGGTAATGGGACGGATTTCAGTCGTTTTACGACCATCAATCCTTGTCCCGCTGGCCAGGGTATTTTCTCTGACAATCTCCTTGAATGTTTCACCAACTATTTTTTTGGCTTCCGCATCCAGCCCGGCTTCCAATTCTTCTTCACTCAATGTCTCAACAAAGGTGTTAAGAACGTTTTGGTAGGATTCTTCCCGTTCTTTCTTGTCAGCGATCTTGGCTGTCTTTTGCAGATCGTCGCTTACGGCTGATATGATGCGATCATGAAAACTTTCATCCGTTTCTTCCTCAGGAATTTCACGCTTCACAACCGTACACTGGGCAATAAGCTCTTTCTGAAGTTCAATGATTTCAACAATGACTTCATGCGCCGCTTTCAGTCCTTCGACCAATGTTTCTTCCGCAACACCATCGGCTTCGCCTTCCACCATAACGATGGTTTTTTCATTACCTGAAACCAGCAATTCCATGTGGGAATCGGGAATGCTGCTGACAAGGGGGTTAATTACAAATTCATCCCCGATAAGGCCGACGCGTACCGTAGCCAGCGGACCATTCCAGGGAATATCAGAAACCATCAATGCAGCAGATGCGCCAATTCCGGCCAATGTATCAGTCAGGTTCTCCCCATCACTGGAGAGGGCGGTAATCATCACCTGGGTTTCGTAAGAAAATGATTTGGGGAAAAGGGGACGGATCGGTCGATCCGTTAACCGGCTGGTTAACACTTCTTTCTCGGAAGGTTTGGCTTCCCGTTTAAAGAATCCGCCGGGAATTTTCCCACCGGCGTAATAGCGTTCCCTATATTCGACTTGCAGCGGGAAGAAATCCAATCCTTCGCGCTTTTCTTTGGCAGCATTCACGGCTGCTAACACAGTGCTTTCACCATAGGTGACCAAGACTGCACCAGCTGCTTGTCTTGCTACTCGACCGGTCTCTAAACGTAATGTTCTACCGGCAATTGTTTTTTCAACAGATACCATTATAGTATATTATCCTCTTATGTTTAAATCCTTGATTAATTTAATGTATGAATCAGGATTTGTTTTCCTTAAATACTTCATCATTCTTTTTCGTTGCGACACAAGTTTTACCAACCCGTGTCGGGAATGATTGTCTTTTTTATTGATTTTTACATGTTCAGTTAAATCAC
>JBHHUC010000081.1:0-7156 GCA_046861395.1 Fidelibacterota bacterium | reverse complement strand
GGGAAGAATATCATGATTGATGAAATGGGTTAGTTTGAGAACCAGGTCTTCGCTCACGCCGCTGTTCCCATGGGCCCAGGTAGCCAGTTTCAGGACCATGGCCAGCCGGATTACATTCGAGGGAAACGGCTCACCGACCCCGGCGGCATGACTGCGAATTAAATTTTTCTGCAATGTTACCTGATCGGCCCGTGAAATCATCACCTGGCTCAATTTGCCAAAACCGGTGGTTACACCATAGATTTTTGTCCCGGCCTTCAAATGATCCTGAAGAATCTTGTGCGAGCGACGTATCTGATCGAAAACGGAGGGAGCCATATGTACCTGAACCGGGCCTTGGACGATGGCGGTAAAATCCGATATAGATAAAGATTTGTTCGATATTTCCAGGGTAACCATCAGGTAAATTAAGAGTAACTGCGCTTAGGGAACAATGATATCGTAAACGAAACAGCCGATCAGAATTCCAAATCGCCAATATTGGAAAAGACGGTAAAGGGAACGGGAATCGCATCCCGGAAATGGCGCCCGTAACGTTTGGTGATAATACGATTATCCAGGACGATAAAGATGCCTTCATCCGACGTTGTTCGAATCAGGCGGCCAAACCCCTGGCGAAACTTGATGATGCATTCCGGGATAGAAAATTCCATAAAGCTGTTACCACCCTGTCGCTTGATTTCTTCCGAGTAGGCCTTAATGATGGGTTCCGAGGGAACATCAAAAGGCAATTTGGTAATTATAAGAATTTCCAACAGATCGCCCGGCAAATCGATTCCTTCCCAGAAACTATTCGTTCCCAGCAGAATCCCGTTGTGCACGGAACTCATCCCCTTAACCAGGGCATAGCGTGAGGTACCAAAGCCCTGGGCAAACACCGGTAGATTCTTGCCACCCGGTTTCCGCCGTAACTCTTGGTAAACGGCATTCAGTGTGGCGTGGGCGGTAAACAAGGCCAGGATTCGTTTGTCATACCGTTTATGGGCACTGTGTATGACAGAAGCGATACTTCGAGCATCCCCGGTTATGGGTTTGCTGCCCCCGTACTGAAAATATTTCACCTGGTCTTCGTAGTAGAACGGGCTCTCAAAGGAATGGGTTCGCACACGTTCTGTTTGTAACCGGTCCAGCCCCACCCGGGACAGGAAATAGGAAAATGAATCGTCCACCTGCAGGGTCGCGGATGTAATAATGCCGTAGTCCAGGGGGCCAAAAAAGTTGTCGGCAAGGGATTGGGATACGTTGACGGGAGCACCATTGAGACTGATTTCCAGTTCCTTATGCGTGGATCGTGCCGGAAAACGTCCCTCCTGCCAGTACACCCAGTCCGGATCCTGATCCATGAGCAAGGCATTAGCTGTTTGAATCACCCCTTCCAGTTGTTCGATATTTTTATCGATCACAAGACGGAGTTCGGGATGATCCATTTCATCAATTTCCTCGGCTATGAATTGCTCACGGATGTCATTGAAGATGGACTGTACATTGCTCAGCGCCTTTACGAAACTCCTGAATTCCTGTCGCACTTCTCCATACTCTTCCGTCAGATTATGGGTAATATGCTTTTTCACGTAGGCATCATTGGCATTATACCGGTCATAGAACAGGGCTGCCAGCGTACCAAAGAATGCCTGGGATTCTGATCCGGCCTGTTTTACGGCCGGGAAAAGACGCTCTTTCGATTTGGTAAAGCTTTCATGCAGGGTTCCCAGGTATTCCAGTGTTTGTACCCAACGAAAATTCAGCGACTGGGTCGGATCGGCATCGCGAATAACATTCTGAACGATATTCCGGTCCAGACGGCGGGTCAATTGCTGATAGGCAGCGTTTATGATATTATGCCCTTCATCCAGAATCAGTGAATTATATTCCGGCAAATACCCGGGCATATCCATTTCCGTCAATAACAGGGCATGATTGACGACAATGACCTGAGCGGAATAGACGGCCTGTCGGACTTTACCGAAAAAACAGCCCTGATAATCGGAACAGATGGGTGTGGTGCAAAATCCAGTGTCACTGCTGATCATGGAAATCACACGGCCTGGTTTACTGCTCCAGAAACCGTTGCATTCCGATAAATCGCCGGTTCTGGTTTCATCCAGCCATGTGAGCACCGGCAGCAAGGAATCGATTTCCGCCGGTGACAGCATTTTTCGCGCATCCTTGAGCAGACCGTAAAACCGTTTCTTGCAGATATAATTGCGGCGGCCTTTCAGCACAACAGCCTGAACCGGAATGTCCAGGGCATCAGCCAGCATGGGTAGATCCTTGTAAAACAACTGATCCTGCAGATGTCGCGTATAGCAAGAGATAATCACGGGTCCTTCGTCCGGGCGTTCCGTAGCTTTTTTCAGAGCCGGAAATAAATAGGCCATGGATTTCCCCAGACCTGTGCCGGCTTCCACGGCACCCAGAGACGATTCGCCCTGCAGTGTGTCGGTGACAAATCCGGCATATTGGATCTGATTCGGCCTTTCTTCAAAAGCGTCCATCGATTGGGATAGTAATCCGTTCTTTCCGAATACATCCCGATTATTGAGACTTGTAATATCACCGTCACCCTGACGGGTGTAAATATTAGTAACCATTATTCGTTGGGACGGATTCCTTTGATAGGATCCGTCGGCAATTCCTTTGCTGGCATACACCCGGGACAGATTTTCATACAGGCGCTGATTCGGCAATCCGGTTCCGGCCGTCAATTCCACCATCCGTGACAGAGTATTGAACGGAATGGTTAGGGCTTTTTCTATCAGTTTAGGGAACAACTGGCCACAGTTTTCCGCATCTTTTCCGGCCCGGTGGGATCCGGTGGAATCCAGTCCGAAGATTTCGGCCGTTGTTCCCAAATTAAAGGCCGGCATATCCCACATAAGGCAGCGTGCCAATCCTAGCGTATCGTAAAGATCGTGGTCTACGATTTCTTTCTGATATCGTTTTCGCAGGATATTCAGAAAAGCAATGTCAAACGAAATATTATGGGCCACCAGAGGATAGGCACTGAGAAAATCAAGGAATTCATCCAGAATATCTTCTTCGCCGGGCGAATCGGCCACCATGGCATTGGATATTCCCGTTATTTCGGTAATGAAAGGAATGATTTCCCGGCCGGGATTTACCAGCGTGATGAATTCATCCACCGGCTTTCCGTTTTCATACTTGATGGCGGCAATTTCAATGATACGTTCATCTTCCGGATCCAGTCCGGTCGTTTCAAAATCAAACGCAATGAACGTGGTAAGATGTAATTCCTTGAATAAATCAGCCGAAAGCATTAAAGACCTGTAAACACGCGGGCCACATCGACCAACAGAGAAGGTTTTTTCGCCACGGCAGCGGAGAATAATTTGAATAAGGATCGTTCATTTTCCGGCACCAACAATAGCGAATCGGCAATCCGGTTCAAGTCATCATCGCTGAAACGATGTATGGCTTCCTTTATCCGGTAAAATCGTTCGTGATTTTTCCCGCCGATCTTGTACCAGGCCTTTTCATAGTGTTTCAGGGCGGACGCCGTGGGTTTCTTTCCTTTTTTCAGGACTTCAATCGCCGCTTCCGCCGCCAGCAATCCGCTTCTCATTCCGGAGATGATTCCCCCTCCGGTCACGGGGTTAACCGTATGCGCCGCGTCGCCCACCAGCATGAGGCCGTCTTTCACCATCGTTTTCAGAGTTGCGGCAACCGGAACACCGCCTACGACCGTTGTCAGGACGGAGGCCCCGGGATAATATTCCGCCAGAAATGCATCCAGGAAACGATGGGCCGCTTTCCCCTCCCGGGCATAGTTCCCACTGATACCCAAACCGATATTGGCCATGTGCTCCCCTTTGGGAAAGACCCAGAGATACCCGCCCGGAGACCAGAACCGGGAAAGGTAAAAATCAAAGCGGTTGGGCCTGACATCAATCCCGGCCACTGTTTTTTGTATGGCCGATTCCATGTCCTTCAGTTTCAGTTGCGTTCGAATTCCGGCATACCGTCCGATGCGGCTTTCCACGCCATCGGCCCCTACAACGATTTTGGCTTTCAATGTAAACGGGGCATTCAGGAACATTCCCGTTACACCACTCACGGAATCGCCCTCCCAGGTCAAGCCGTTCACATACGCCCGGGTGACGATTTGAGCGCCTTCATTGGCGGCGAATTGAGCCAGATCGTAATCAAAAATGCGACGATCAAGAATATATCCCGATTCATTCAAATCAAATTCAATGGACGTGCGGTTGGGCGCCGTCAGTTTAATGCGGTTTATTTCCGACCGTATCCAGCGATCGCGGGGTTCGTGGAACAAGCGCAGGCCCGCGTCACTCACCGCTTCACCACAACGTACCGGCATACCGATATCCCGATCCTTTTCCAGAATGATGACATCCAGACCGGCCGCTGCGGCATGGTAGGCGAAAGTGGAACCGGCTGGTCCCCCGCCTACAACGATAATGTCATAGGATTTATTCGTCCACATGTTCCAAGACCTCTATGGGACAAATATAGACACACAAGTCGCAATCAATGCAAGTATCGTGATCAATAGTTATATCTGCTTCCTTGACTTCGATGCAGTCAACGGGACAGACACCGACACAGCAACCGCAGAAATCACATTTATTTTCCTGAATCTCAATCAAGAGGTTTCGTCCTCATCCTTGGGGACTTCTATGATCAGAGTTGGTTTGACAATACCGTAGCGGAAATAATTGTACTTACGTAATCCATGATATAGAATAAACATGTACACTAGCAACCAGGGTGCTCGCATTGCAATGAAAAATCCGTAAATGAAAATACCGTAAATACGACAACGGCGGATATGCCGGGCATGAGGCGCTATCAACGCCACCAGCGGAAAGGGCAACCAGACGGCACTGGCCGTACTGACGACCGGGTCATCCATCATAATCCCAATCACCATTGCCACCAATGCCAGCAGCGTAGCCAGTCCGCTCCACTGCAATCGTTTCTTTTGATCGCCGATAAACCACCTGTCATCGTCTTTTTCTTCCAGGGGAACCATGAATACGGCATAAATCGACAAAAGGGCCAGAAAATAGCCAAAGCCGACATAGAGACCGGTAAGTGGATTCCCGGCCCACCCGCTCATGAACAAAACCACACCAATCACCAGGTAAATGATCGCGCCAATGTACGGTTTAGATTGCAGTACCTGGATATCAAGAACTTTCGAACGCTTAAACAGGTACGCCACCAGAATCGTTAGGATGAATGTGAAAAGAACGGGTAGAACCCAATGAGAAAAATCCCAGAAATAATAACGGTCACGGGCACCATTGCGGGTGGCCACGCCGGCCCCATACATGATCCAGAATCCCATCCATTGTTCAGGTTTAAGTGCCTGCCAGCCAGCCAGCCTCCGGAAGAACCGTTGGCCCCAGGCGTAGCGATCGGTTTCAGGGGGAAATAATCGTGCCACCCACATAATATTATCCTATCACACCAATTGAGTTTAATAAAACGATGAAAATCAGTACGGGAGAAACGTAACGCAGAAAAATATTCCAGGCCCCCAGCATCCAGCCGTTTTGTTCCAGCATGGTTGCTGCTCCCTGTTTTAATTCCTTCACAGCCTGATCCAGACCCCAGCTCCAACCCACGAACAGGGCAATGAAAAAGCCACCCACCGGCAGTAAAATATTCGATGCCAAAAAATCAACCACATCAAAGAATGTTTTACCGAAGAGAGTGAAATCCTGCAGAAGATTGAAAGACAAAGCGGACGGAACGCCGATTAGGTAGGTGATAAAACCAAAGACAATTACCGCTTTATGTCGGGTCCAGTTTTTTTCATCTACAAAATACGCCACAACGACTTCCAGCAGGGAAATAGCTGAAGTCAGTGCCGCTAGAGTCAGGAGCAGGAAAAACATGACAGCAAAGAATGTCCCGCTGGCCATTTTGGTAAAGACGACTGGCAGCGTTTGGAAAATGAGTCCCGGACCGCTGGCCGGATCTTGCCCCATGGCAAACACGGCCGTAAAAATGGCGATTCCGGCCAACAGAGCAATCACCGTATCCAGGATTACAATCTGAAATGCCGATGTGACGATATTGCTGCTTTTTGACAAATAACTACCATAGGTCATCATGGCACCCATCCCCAGACTGAGTGTAAAAAAAGCATGACCCAGGGCAATCAGAATGGATGTCCCGGAAATCTTGGACCAGTCCGGATGCCACAGGAATTTCAAACCGGCTTCCGCTCCCGGCAAGGTGATTCCACGGATGACCAGAACGATTAAAATGATGAGAAGAACGGGCATCATGATTTTGCTGCCTCGTTCAATACCGGAATTGACGCCGAAATAGACCACAACCATGGTGAGGATGAAAAATAGCGTATGATAACTCATGATCCAGGTGACATTCCCAACCAGACCTCCGAAATGCTGGCTGGCGGCAGCCCCATCAGTAAACGTTGCGAAGGCGCCGCTGAAAGCTTCAAAGATATATCCCAGCGACCAGCCAGCGATCACACTGTAGAAGGAAAGGATGATGAATCCCGCCAAAACGCCCAATCCGCCCAGACCTGTCCATATCGGATTTCCGTCGGATAATTTATGAAAGGCGCCCACCGGATTCCGCTGCGTGGTCCGGCCCATGAGAATTTCGGCAATAAGGACTGGCAGTCCCACCACGGCGATACATATCAGATAAACAAAAACAAAGGCTGCACCGCCGTTTTCACCGGCGATGTAAGGGAATTTCCATATATTTCCCAGCCCGATAGCGGATCCGGCCGCGGCCAGAATAAAACCAAATTTCGATCCCCATTTTTCCCTGGATTGGGTCATAGTGTAGCTTCCTTTCCTGGTTGGTTTACATCCAGATCTTCTTCCATTATCGCATCAAACCGGTGCAAATGGGCGTCCACAATTGCGTCCAGAATACCGTAAATATAAAGCAGTCCCATCCACCAGGCATATTTATTCCTTTTTTCGAGATATCGATGTCGAGAGAGGGGCAGATTACGCTCATCATAATGGTTGTAATTTTTCCGGTTTTGCTGAAAGGCCAGGTAGGACATCGCTTCCAGGGTTATAATCGCGCCGGCCTTGAAGTACCGTTCGTTATAAATCTGTCCGCCCCCGGGGAAGGCCAGTCCCATGTATCCTGCCATGCGCGGATTTTTCACTTTACT
>JBHHUC010000132.1:0-1890 GCA_046861395.1 Fidelibacterota bacterium | reverse complement strand
TTTGAACATGTTCCTCAGGCTGCGGATATTTTTGCCGTCGTTGCCAATGAAAAAAGTATTAAACGCATCACCGCGGACCGGCAACGTCTACGGCGTGAAATTGAACATAAACGTATCGCATCACATACCCTGGATGCCATGTCCGCCTTGATCAAAGAAGGTGAAATCGAATCGCTACCATTAATTATCAAGGGAGACGTGGACGGTTCCATAGATGCCCTGGCTCAGACCTTTGAAAAACTGAATACCGATGAAGTCGGTGTTAATGTTATTCATAAATCGGTCGGTATGGTTACCGAATCGGATGTATTGCTGGCGGAAACGTCAAAAGCAGTCATTATCGGATTTAATGTCCAGGTGGCATCCAATGCCCGTTTGCAGGCCAAGCAGGCCGGGGTGGAAATCCGTACCTATAACATTATTTACAATGCTGTGGAAGATATCAAGCTGGCTCTGGAAGGAATGTTGAAACCGGATGAGGTGGAAGAGATCAAGGGCCGTGCCAGTGTCCTGGAACAATTTAAAATTCCCAAGATTGGATTTATTGCTGGGTGTAAAGTATCGGAAGGTGTTATCACGCGAAATGCCCAGGCCCGGCTTATTCGGAATGATGAAGTGATCCATGAAGGTAAAGTAACATCCCTAAAGCGTTTCAAGGATGATGCACGGGAAGTCAAGGAAGGTCTGGAATGTGGTATCGCTATTGAAGGTGTTTCCAAATATGAAACCGGCGATATCATCGAAGTGTATGAAATAAAACAGGTAAAAAGAAAACTCGAAACTCGTTGAAACAAGAATTACCCTACAACCGACCGGAACGGGTTGGCCAACAATTATTACATATATTAGGCGATACGACAACTCGCAATATTGATTTGTCCCATCTGGGATTTATTACCTTTACTCGAATCATTGTTTCTCCTGATCTGAAATATGCCAAAGTATTTTTCAGTGTATTGGCGCCAAAAGGTGATATTGAGCAGGTAACAATCGGCCTCAACCAATTACGAAAAGCTTTCCGTAAATATGTCGGGCAGCAACTGCGTATCAAGAATACGCCCGAATTACGCTTTTATTTTGACGAATCCAGCCGGATCTCCGACCGCATCGAGCAAATCATACATCATATCCATCAACAGGATGACCGTGATTCTGAATATTAATAAGCCGGCAGACTGGACATCATTCGATGTGGTAAAAAAAATCCGCAATATTACCCGCAGGAAGAAGGTGGGACACGGCGGAACCTTGGACCCCTTTGCTACCGGTGTCCTGGTTGTGGCAACGGATTCCGATACCAAAAAACTGGGTATGATTTCCAGTGAAAGAAAATCTTACAAGGGTAGAATAAAGCTGGGCGCGGAAACTGATACCCTGGACCCCGAAGGAACCGTGATTAAAACCCGGGACATTCCGGACCTTACTCCGGACGAGGTAAATGAAGTATTCGCACGTTATCAGGGTAATATCGAACAGATTCCTCCCATGTATTCGGCTAAGAAGGTCGGTGGTAAAAAATTATATGAATATGCGCGAAAGAATATAGAAATAGAACGAAAACCCAGCTCTATAACCATTTACGCATTGGAACTCCTGGCCTTGAACTTGCCATATATTGATTTCAGTGTCAGCTGTTCAAAAGGGACTTACATTCGGGTTTTAGCCCGCGATATTGCTGCCGATTTGCATACCTGCGGATATCTTGTGTCGCTGGTTCGTACCCAGGTAGGGCCATATACATTGGAGACGGCTGTGACGATGAAAGATTTTACAGAACAATGGTTGTCTACAAAGAACTGAATAATATCTCCATTCTGGGAAAGTCCGTGTTGACCATGGGGACATTTGACGGGATTCATCTCGGGCATCGCGAGGTTCTTGCACAGGTGA
>JBHHUC010000004.1:0-78588 GCA_046861395.1 Fidelibacterota bacterium | reverse complement strand
GGCGAAAGGAAATATGGTTGAAATCCAGATCCGTACCCAGGAAATGGAACAAACGGCCGAAATCGGTGTTGCCGCTCACTGGCGTTATAAAGAAAACGGCATAAATACAAAGGACCTGGATAGCAATATTCGTTGGTTGCGGGAACTCGTGGAAATTCTTCAGAGTGAAAGCGCTGATCCGGCCGAGTTCATGCATCTGTTAAAAATTGATTTATTCAATGATGAAATTTTCGTCTTTACGCCCGGTGGTGATTTGATTCAGCTACCCGTGGGTGCGACCCCCATCGATTTTGCTTTCCGGATTCATACCGATGTGGGCATCCATTGTATTGGGGCCAAGGTAAACCAGAAAGTCGTTCCCTTGAATACAAAATTGAAAAATGGTGATATGGTTGAAATTATTACCAGTCAGAACCAGCATCCCAGTCTGGGCTGGCTGAAATTTGTTGTGACCAGCAAGGCCCGCAATCATATTAATAAATATTTGCGCAATATCCGCCAGGAAGAAAGTGTTAAACTAGGGAATGAATTGCTGGAAAAAACATTACGGCGGCTAAAGCGACATCATGAATTGAAAACGGTGAAAAATAATTTTTCTCTCTTCGGGTATCAATCCGTTGACGATTTCATGGAAGCGATTGGCAATGGAACACTGACCATCCGGGATGTATTGCGTAAAATTAAAGTTGACGAGCCGGAACAATCTGAAAATACGGAAGAATTGCCTGATTTCATAGATTACGCCCGATCCTCGGCCCGGGGAATCAAATTACAGGGTATCAGCAATATCATGGTACAGTTTGCCAAATGCTGCAATCCTATTCCCGGTGATGACATGGTCGGATTTGTAACACGGGGTCGAGGGATTACGGTACACCGGGCAGATTGCCGTAGTTTGCCCTTACTGGCAGAAGACAGTGATCGGCTTGTCCCCGTGGAATGGGATGTAGCCCGGTCGGATGTATTTAAAGTCAGAATAAAGGTTGTGGGGGAAGATCACAAAGGAAAACTGAAATTAATGACCGAAAGTATTTCCAGTGAAAACATCAATATTTCCAGCGTGGACCTGAAAGTCAGGGATAACATATCCACGGCCTATTTTATTATTGAAGTCAGGAATTCACGGCAATTGGATCGGATCATTAAAAAACTCACACGAATAAAAGGAATTGATTACGTAGAAAGGACAGGACAATAATGGATAATAAAACCTATACCAAAAAGGAAATCGCCAAAGAAGTAGCAAGACAACTGGAAGCCACGATGGATACATCTGCCAAGTTTGTGGATGAAGTCTTTACTGTGATGCGGAAAATGCTCATGGACGATCGCCAGTCAGTCCGGATTGAAATTCGGAATTTTGGTGTATTTGAAGTCAAGCCGACAAAAGCGAAACCTCGTGCCCGTAATCCCCGTACTAACGAGGAAATCTACGTGCCGGCGCATAAAAAGACTCACTTCAAACCGGGTAAAATCCTCAAAAACTATCTGTCGAAACCCCTGCAGTAACCTGTTTTTGAGAGCCGTATGAATGAGCCGAATTCTCGGCATTGATTATGGTTTAAAGCGGATCGGATTAGCATTATCCGATCCGCTGGGCATTATTGCGTCCCCGTATAAAACCATTCCCAACTCTGATCCAAGGTCTGTGCTTGAAGTTCTACAGACTATTATTCAGGATAAAGATGTTAATAAGATCGTATTGGGTTTACCACTTGGGATGAAGGGACAGGAAACGGAACAGACAGAGAGGACCAGAAAGTTTTTTTCTCTACTGGAAACCCTGGCCATCCCAGTAGAATTTCAGGATGAGCGGTTATCATCCGTCACTGCTAAAAAATCATTAATCCAGCAGGACATTAAGACCGGGCACAATAAAGCACTGGTCGATCAGCGGGCGGCCGCCATATTTCTCCAGCAATATTTGGATATTCATTCCCGGTAATGACGATTCTGGATAATATCCCGCGCTGGCGGCTGGCAACGTCAACGGGCTTGATGATTGGATTGGCCTATCATCCCTTCCTTAATCTTGGATTTCTGGCCTGGTTTGGTTTTGTTCCGTTATTACATATTATTCTGCACGGATCATCCCGCCAGAGTGCCAAATACGGTTGTTATGCCGGGGTGACAGCGAATTTGGTGGCGTTTCACTGGATCGGGTTTAATAATGGCGCTTCCTGGATTCCAGTTCTGCTTTCCCTGGCTGGAGCGGTGTTATATCTGGCCATATTCTGGGGGGCTGTGGCCTGGTTGTCAAATCTGGGAAAATCATTTACCACTCCGCTTGTGTTGTTTCCCATATACTGGGTGTCCATGGAATGGCTGCGAAGTCTGGGCCCCCTGGGATTTCCCTGGGCCAACCTGGCCCTGACCCAGTCGAATCATCATTATCTCATTCAGATCATTGATATTGCCGGACCTGGAATGTTGGCATTATGGTTATTGTTAATGAACGTGGGTCTATACTTAATGATTACAACGCGTAAAAAAGTGTACATCATGTCCGTCACCAGTCTGCTGATTCTGAGCTGGACGTACGGGTTTCTTCGCCTGGCATCAATCGAGGAACAGGAACCTGTCCGGGAATTAACCATTGCCGTCACCCAGCCCAATGTCGATCCCAATGAAAAATGGGATCGGGCCAATCGTGATTTTATGTTCACTCTCATGGATTCCTTACACCGGGCGGCGATTGCCCGGGAACCGGACCTCATCCTGTGGCCGGAAACGGCATTGCCCACCTATATTCGTCTGAACCGAACGACCCGAGGGAAATTGTACCGATTAGTGAATACCAGCGGAATCCCCTTGTTGACCGGAACGGTGGATAAAGATTGGTCGCAATCGGGTGAGGCGCGATATTATAATGGGTCCGTATATTTTTATCCCGGCCGGGAAATTGAAACATATTATAAACTGCAACTGGTTCCCTTTGCCGAATATATTCCCCTATCGGAGAAATTTCCGGATCTGAAGAAATTGAATTTCGGTCAGGGTAATTTTACCCACGGCAAGGAATTTACCGTATTCCATGTACAGGGAATACCTTTTTCCAATGTAATCTGTTATGAATCAAGCCGCCCGGAATTAATTCGCCAGTTTATCCGTCGAGGCGCCAAATTCATTACCATTGAAGCCAACGACGGTTATTTGGGGAACAGTGCCGGTCCCTACCAGCATTTTGCACTGGCAAAATTGCGGGCCATTGAAAACAGAATTCCCATCGTACGATCGGCCAATACAGGCATTTCGGGAATCATTGACCAGACTGGACAGGAACAATTTCGTATTCCCATCGGGGCCAGAGCATTAAAAGTGGGAACAATTTCCCTACTTCCCGTTTTTTCAATGTATGCCAAATATGGAGCATTGTTTTCCTATTTGTGCACGATAATTTCAACCTTATGTATCGGAGTATCTGCGTGGCAAAAACGAAAATCTTTTTCCTGATTCTTTTGGTGTTGGCCATGAACAGGGTCCTGGCAAATCCGCTACCGAAAGAGAAAGGATCCTTTTCCGTTTCACCTGTGATCCGATCCCTGATCATTCCCGGTACCGGTGAGTTTCAGCTGGGGAAGGTGAAACGGGGCCGAACCTTCCTGTTAACCGAAACACTTTTCCTGGTATCCATATACACTAGCCGGAAAGCCGCTGCATACCAGGACAATGCCATGCGGAGCTGGGCGGCGGATCATGCTCAGGTGACCACTGCCGATAAACCGGATCAATTCTGGATTGACATCGGAAATTATACGACTCGTGACGCATACAATGAAGAGCACCAGCGCTGGCGCGACCTGGATAATCTCTATGCTGTGACGGCAGAATGGAATTGGTCCTGGGACAGTGACAAGAATCGGAAACGATTCGAGTCAATTCGAATTAATCGTGACCAGTGGCGCATTGCCGGAAAATTTTTAATTGGTGGAGTTGTACTCAACCATTTTGTATCAGCCATTGATGCCTTATACTTGTCCCGGGTGCTGAAGAAACATCAGGTAATGCTGGTCCCGACTGTTTCTACATTATCCGGCAGCCCGGGCTTAACGGTTGCGTTTCAATTTTAATGCAGCTTAATCCTATCCTGCGATTTTATCTTTTCCTGATTTCCATTCTTTTTCTCATCAATATATCCACCTGGCAGGGACTTGTGCTGCCGGTGATGATCCTGGCCGCCCTGGCAGGATGGACCGGTGAAAAACTCTGGAAGCGCATAAAGGGATATTTCTTTTTTCTTCCGGTCATGGCTTTCTTTTATTTCTTCATTTCCTGGGGGATTGTGGGGAATCGACTGGCCCATGTTCTCACCCAGGAACTTCTTATCATGACCAAGTTTTCCGGTCTGCTCCTTTGCTCTGGATTCTATACACTTTATGGATGCACCGATCGCTTTTTACCGGCTATCAGAACTCTGTGGTCAGGACTGGGTTTGAGCTGGCGATGGGTTGAAGAAAGTTTTGTCTTTCTATCACTGGTCCTGCGCTTTTTCCCCACGGTGCGACGGGAATGGCAGCACACCCGGGATTTGCAATCTGCCCTTGGGATGAATTCCGGGTCGTCTCTTCGATCCAAGGTAAATGATATTTCTGGAACCCTGCCAGGGATATTGTTACACCAGTTTACCCGGGCCGAAGAAATCGCGCGTTTGATGGTGGTAAGGGGTTACGGAAAATCTTTTCCCCGGACGGTGGCCTTTCCCGTGCCCTGGACGACCGGAGATAGTATGATTTTTGTGATGGTCACATTAATAGCCGGACTCATGGTCTATGTCCCAACGCTATAAAATGCTTATTCAATATGATGGATCGGCCTTTTCAGGATGGCAGGCACAGAAAAATGGAAATACGGTTCAGGATATTATCGAAAAGGCCCTGTTTCCCCTGGGCCAGGGTGAGAGAATAAAGGTCATTGGTGCCGGTCGGACAGATTCCGGAGTTCATGCCTTGGGACAAGTGGCGCATTTTGATTTAATGACCAGGCTGGAGGCACCGGAATTGTTGCGAGCCGTTAATGCCCGCTGTCCAGCGACGATTCGGATCAAGTCCATCGAACCGGTGGATCATGATTTTCATGCCCGTTATTCGGCCCGGTCCCGTCATTATCGCTATCAGGTTTATACCGGTGAAAACATTCTGTTTCGTTATCAGGCCTGGCTGGAAAAGCCCCTACCGGTAGATCGGTTGAATCACCTGGCCGAACACTTTGTCGGTGATCACGATTTCCTGTCATTTAGTAAGAAAAATCCAGACTTGGATCATACCCGCTGTACGGTTTTTCAATCCACATGGACAATAACGGGGAAAATGTTAACTTATGAGGTGGCTGCCAACCGTTTTTTGCACCACATGGTGCGATATATGGTCGGAACGATGGTGGCTGCAGCACAGGAAAAAATGACGGTGACAGCATTAATCAATTTATTACACAAACCTCGCGAACAAGCCAGGATTTATAAAGCTCCTGCTGAAGGATTATTTCTGATCAGAGTATCCTATGAAGACCATTAACAATCGCTGCATATTATTATTGGCTTTCCTTGGTGTAGTATCGGGACAATTGATTGAACAATCCCGGCGTACTGCCATTACCCGAGCCATTGAGGAAGTCAGTCCCGCAGTGGCCAGCATTAATGTCATCGCGGTCAAGGAATTTGCCGGACCGTCGCCGTATATTGATCCTTTTTTCAGCTATTTCTTCCCCAATTCGATCCATCGCCAGCGTGTGAAGAGTTCTGGTTCAGGTATTATGATCAGTCCCGATGGTTATGTACTCACCAATTATCATGTAATTGAAAATGCCCTTGAAATAATTGTTACCTTGCCGGGTGGTGAAGATTATATGGCAGAACTCGTCGGGTCTGATAAAGTGACAGATGTGGCCTTACTGAAACTGGACGGCCGTGATTTTCCCTATGCCCGCTTGGGAGATTCCGATGATTTGATGATCGGGGAATGGGTTATTGCTTTGGGTAATCCCTACGGACTTTTCGAGGTCGCCGATCAACCTACGGCCACGGTGGGAATTGTCAGTGCCTTGCATATGAATTTTGGTAAACAACGTTCAGGACAAATTTTCCAGGATATGATTCAGACCGATGCTTCCATCAATAGCGGCAACAGCGGCGGTCCGCTCGTGAATGCCCATGGCGAAGTGATCGGTATAAATACATTTATTTATACCGGCTCTGATTATGAAAAGGGATCTATCGGAATCGGTTTTGCCATTCCAATCAACAAGGCCCGGGAGATTGCCAAAGAATTGAAGAACAGCGGCCGAATTGATCGCAGTTTTTCCACCGGACTCCATGTTCAGCCCCTGACTCGAAAAATTGCCGGTTATCTTGACATTCCCTTTGTAAAAGGTGTCATCATTGTGGAGGTGGAATCCGGATCCACCGCCGAACGTGCCGGTTTACTACCGGCAGATGTTATCGAAAGTGTCAATGGTCAGGAAATTACCTCCGCCAACGATATTTTTAAAGCGATAGAGAAGAAAGACATGCGTCCAGGTGACAAAATCACATTGATAATCTACCGGGATGGGAAGCGAAAAAAAGTAAAACTGGAACTGGGTAAGATTAACGAGGACTGATATCCGACTCGCCCCGGAAGGAAATCGCATTATTCTACCAGGATTGATGATCTTGGCGATGACGCTTATCACGGATCAGTATGTTCCCTCGCCCTGGTTACGCGGTTTGGCAATCGTATTGCTGGCCTATGTATTGTTTTGCTTTAATTTTTTCCGTGACCCGTTGCGCCTTGTCCCGGAAAATGAAAATGTAATCCTGGCCCCGGCCGACGGAAAGATTGTTCGTATTGAAAAAGTGGATGATCCCGAAGTTGGTCCTAATGCTGTCCTGGTTTCCATTTTTCTGAATGTATTCAACGTTCATACCAACCGGATGCCTTGCAGGGGAGAAATCAAATCGGTGGACTATCGCAAGGGGAAATTCCTGGCGGCTTTTGATCACAGGGCTTCGGATGAAAACGAACAATCCGATATTGTCATTTCCACCGAACAGGGGATAGTCCGTGTAAAGCAGATTGCCGGCTTGATTGCGCGAAGGATTTTCTGTTATTTGCATCCCGGTGATACGGTAGGTAGGGGAGACCGTTTTGGCTATATCATGTTCGGCTCCCGTACCGATATATTCTTACCCGAAGGTGCGACCCTTTTTATTCAACTTGGTGATAAAGTCATCGGCGGGGAAACGATTCTAGGAGAATGGTCATGAGACGAAAAAAACAACTTAAACGGATTCAGGGTAAACGGGTAATCCCAAACATTTTTACCGTATTGAATATGTTTCTGGGGTTCATGGCCATTACCCAGTTGCTCTATGGATCGGTAACCATCGCTGCCTGGTTGGTGATTTTTGCCGGCATGATGGATGCCGTGGATGGAAAACTAGCCCGGATGATCGGAATTCCCTCCAAGTTTGGGACGGAATTTGATTCCTTTGCCGATACCATTTCATTTTGCGTCGCACCGGGTATTCTGATCTATGTAACATGGGTGGATGGATTACCGACTATATTGGCCGGAATCGTGGCTTTTACGCCCATACTGTTTGGCACGATTCGTCTGGCAAAGTTTAATCTGATTCAAAACGACACTCCTCTTCCGTTTTTCATTGGCCTAACAACCCCGCTTACTGCTATCGGCCTGTTCAGCTATACCATTTTCTCCAAAGCCGTATTTGATACATACGGCGACCCGAGGATTGGTATATTTCTCACCATGATCATGGGCATCCTCATGGTCAGTAATATCCGCTTCAGTAAATTTCCGATTTTATCATTTAAAGTCAGTACATTGAACAGCCTGAAACTGATTGGTATTCTGCTTGGCCTGGTTGCCATGACCATCTGGAAAGGGTTGATCATTTTTCCCGTCTATTTGATTTTTGTTACCTGGAGCATTCTGAACTGGATGCTGCATCCCCAGTGGAAAGGGAACCAGATTGTGGATGAATTGCAAAATGAGAATGCCTGATGAATAAACGGTCAGTTTCAATGATTTTTCTTATTCTGTTCATTGGAGCCATGGTGGGGACCATCATCGGACAATTGCTGGGGTGGTTATTGCCGGACAGTGTGGTACGTGATTTCTTCCTCCTGGGTCTGGATTTCAGTCTGGGCGGACTGGCCGGCAGTGAGTCCGGTGTGATTAATCTTAATCTCGGCTTTATGTCAATCCAGTTTGGCATTTCGATCAGTATTAACTTCACTACCATCATCGGATTGGCCACCGCATATTATTTCTTACGGTATTTTCGTTAACCCCTGTTTAAATTTACTGCCGTCAAGGAGAACATAATGGACCAACCAATCATACAATACGCTGTGTTTAATTTAGGTTACGGTGAAATTCTTCTTATTTTCCTTGTCATTCTGCTCTTGTTCGGAGCCAAACGATTACCGGAGCTTGCCAAAGGTCTGGGTCAAGGTATTCGGGAGTTCAAGGGAGCCGTGGATGGCGCCAAAAAGGAAATCGAAGATGCTGCCAAAAAGGCTGACGTAGATTCTGATTCCTGAACTGGAATCAGACCCAAGTATTTTCGCCGGTTCCCAACTAGGGGACGGGCTTTTTGGCATATATTTTTCATGAAACAATTCGTTGGCTGATTCGTAAAGTTCCATTCGGAGTAATTATACATTCAAGTAGATGGTAGAACTAGCACATCCTTGGTATTTATTGATGGGGCTCATTATCCCCATTTATTATTATTCCCAACGGTATTTATCCTCTCGTCAGGGTTCCCTGCAATTTTCGGATCGCGGATTATTTGCCGCTTCTCTGATCCGGAAAGGAAACCGAAAGATAAAAGTCCTTCGCAGCCTGGAATTATTGATCCTGGCTTTGATCATCATGGGTTTGACTGGCCCCCGCTTGAGTGAAAAACTACAGGAAACATCCGTTGAAGTCGTGGATATCATCTTGGCCGTGGATATCAGCAGTAGCATGCTGGCGGAGGATTTCAAACCGAACCGACTGGAAGCGGTCAAAGAAACCGCTCTGGCTTTCATTGATGCCCGTCCTCAGGACCGAATCGGTATTTTGGTGTTTGCCGGCGAACCGTTCATTCAGTGTCCGCTGACCGTCGATAAAGCAGTGCTGAAGGATTTATTACGGGAGATCACGATTGCGGAAAAGGAATATGATGGAACGGCTATCGGTATGGTATTGGCCAATGCCACCAATCGCCTGCGCCATTCCGAAGCGAAAAGTAAAATTGTTATCCTCTTATCGGACGGCAGTAATAATGCCGGTGAATTGGATCCCCTCTCCGCTGCCGACCTGGCCGCGCAGTTCGGAGTCAAAGTCTATACAATCGGTGCCGGTACGAATCAGTCGCGGACATTGATTCCGGGCCGGGGTTACATTATCAATGAAATTGATGAAGAAACATTGCGGGAAATTGCCAAACGCACGGGGGGCAAATATTTCCGGGCCCGTGATGTACAATCCCTGGAAAATATTTACCGTGAAATCGACCAATTGGAACGCACGGAAATTGATATCAAGGAATTCAACCTGTATCGAGAATTGTACGGTTGGTTTCTTATTCCCGCCATGGTCCTGGGTATGTTGCATCGAATTCTGAATCGAGTGTGGCGCAGGAGGCTCAACCCATGACCTGGCGTTATCCAATTGTACTTCTATTGCTGGTTCTACTGGTCGCTGTCCTATGGTTGGTTCGTTATTTCCAACGTCACCGTGGTATCGCCATGACTGAGGCCGATTCGCGGGTAAGAGATACATTGCTACATCGTTATGATTTCAAGCGCATCCGCTGGAAAAACCGGTTTATTACCGTTGGCCTGATATTGCTCATCATTGCCAGCGCCGGTCCCCGGATAGGAATCCGCGTCAAACCCGTTGAAAGAAAAGGAGTGGATCTGGTTTTTGCCATTGATGTATCCACTAGCATGAATGCCGAGGATATTAAACCCAGCCGATTGGAAAAGGCCAAGTATGAAATCGGTCAGGTCATCCGGAAGCTAGAAGGAGATCGTGTGGCATTAATCGTCTTTGCCGGCTCCAGTCATTTATATCTTCCTTTAACCAGTGATTATGAAGCCGCCTTATTGTTTCTGGAATCGATTGAGACCGGTATGATTCCGACCCAGGGTACGGCCTTGGCGACAGCATTGAATACGGGTATTTCCGCCTTTTCGGATGATGAAGATAAGCATAAGGTTCTCGTCCTGGTGACGGATGGAGAGGATCACGAAGGTGAAGCCATAGAAATTGCCCGAAAAGCGTATAAAGTCGGATTCACGATTCATACGGTTGGTGTAGGTTCTATTACCGGATCCCTGATTCCGGAAAAAAAAGAAGGCCGGCGGGTGGAATATAAAAAAGACCGGCAGGGGAAATTAATCACGACGGCCCTTAATGAAGGACTCCTCAATGAAATTGCAGAAGCGGGCGGTGGTATCTTCATTCGGTTTGATAACCGTTTTGGCGTTCACCGTGATTTGGTAAAAACAATCAATACAATGGAAAAGCGGACTATCAGTACGCATGAATTTTCCGATTATGAGGATCGTTATCAATTATTCGCTCTGACATCATTAGTCCTTTTGCTAATCGGTTTCGGATTGCCGACCGCGCGACAGGAGGGATCAAGGAGACATTAAGATGAGAACCGGACTACTGTGGGGACTGTTATTTTCGCTTCTTTTCAGCCAATCCGGTGAGGATGTAGGTTTAGCCTATTTCAAGAATGAAGAATTTGACCAGGCCCGTTCCTATTATGAAAACGTACTTCGTTCCGACCCGGATAACAGTGCTGCCTGGTTCGGTCTGGGGGTAACGGCTTTCCAATCCGGTGATTTGGAAACAGCAACCCGGGCTTTTACCACGGTGGTGGAACAGGACGATGCGGAATTAAAGGCCGAAGCATTGTATAACCTGGGACATGTCGCTTATAGCCAGCAACAACCTCAGGCCATTGAGTATTTTAAGCGCGCCTTAGCTTTGAATCCAACCGATCAGGATACCCGGTTTAATTATGAATTCCTGAAGTACCGTCAGGGTCAATCCCAGCAGGATGATAAATCGAATCCACCGGAGCCCTCAGACCACGCCAAAGCCGTTAAAAAACAGGCGGAAGAATTAGTGAAACAGGGGCGGTATCCCGAGGCTATGGCCTTGATGAATGATTTGCTGCAAAATGATCCCACGGCGGTTTCCTACGGAGAATTTGTTCAGAAGATTCAGGAAGTGTATTCAATTTACACGGGACGTTGATGAAACGAGTCATAATGATTATCAGCATTGCGGCGTTCCTTTTCGGGAACGGGTGGGAAGATTATTTCCATACGGCGGCCTATTATTATACCAAGGGACAGATCAAGGAAGCCGGAATCGTCCTGCAGGACGGACTCAAGCTCTATCCCGATAATCCGCAATTGAATGCTTTGAACGGATTATTGTCACAACAGAAGGAGCAGGACCAGCAACAGGATCAGTCCCAGGGAGATTCCCAGAAGAAGAACGATGATCAGGAATCACAGAGTAACCAGGATTCGCAATCACAGCAGGAAAAAAAACCACCGAAAGAAGGAAATCAATCGTCGCAGGATGACCAACAACAACAAAACCAGGACCAGGAAGAAGCATCCCCCGAAAATGCCGATTCCTCCCAGAATTCCGAAGAAAAAGCCGAGCAGAAAGCAAGCTCGGCTGAAGATGATGAGAAAATGGCACAGGAAAAGCAAAATGCCGCCGCAATTCTTGATGCCCTGAAACAGGATGAAAAAATTCATCAAAAGCGAATTATTTCCCGGAAAAGATCGCGAAAACTTAAAAAGGACTGGTAGTAATTTTGCCCATGGTATCAGGAAAGCTAACTGAGCTCAATCTGAGCAAATCTCTGCTATTCGCCGGAATTGTTCTCTGGGGCATGCTGTTGCAGGGACAAACCGTTACCGCCAGTATTGATGCGAATACCGTTACCATCAATGATGTGATTTCATTTACGATCAAAGCCCACGAAGCCAACAGTACACCCCGGGCGGATATATCGGCCATTCTCCAGGATTTTTCCATTGTCAGTGGACCGTCCACCCAAACCAGTATGCAATTTGTGAATGGAAAAATGTCCTCCACCCGGAGTTTGTCCTGGACCTTGGTCGCCAAACGAACGGGAAAAATTACCATACCGGCTTTGCCTGTCAAGGTGGGAAAAAAGACGTACAATACCAATCCTCTGACAATAACCGTTACGAAAAACAGTGTTAAGAATCCGGCCGGGGAAGTCTTCATTAAGGCCGATATTGATAAAGCATCGGTGGTGGTCGGTGAACAGGTAACGGTCACGTATAAATTGTACACCAAAGTCAATATGTCGATTCAGCAGGTCGAATTTCCCGAATTTACCGGATTCTGGACCGAAGAATTGTATGCTCCGCGGCAAGTGGACTTCCGGGATACCCAAATCGGCGGCGTACGGTATAAAGTCGCCACCCTGTACAAAGTGGGTTTGTTTCCCACACAAATCGGAGCCATAAAACTGAAACCGATGGTCATAGACGCGGCGATAGTGAAAAAAAGAAAATCCTCGCGCCGGAGAAGTATCTGGGATGATCCATTTTTCAATTCCATGGATCCCTTTTTCGGTAATCAGCAGACGGTAGAGAAAATTATCCGGACCGGTGAGGATGAAATTGAAGTGCGTCCGTTTCCAACACCGCCGCCACCGGGATTTACCAATGCAATTGGCCAATTTTCCATTCGTTCATCGCTGGATACGGCCCAGATCAGTGTGAATGAGGCGGTCACGTTTCGAGTCATTCTGTCCGGGACAGGGAATTTGCCCATTCTAACCTTGCCGGAGATTGATTTTCCCGCCGATATTGAGGTGTTTCCACCCACGACTGACGTGAAACGGGAACCCTTCCGGGATGAGGTTTCCGGGACGATAACGACGGAATATATCTTAATCCCCCGGGAACCGGGAACGTATTTACTCCCCGGTATCGTTTTCCATTATTTTGATCCGGTACGACAGACTTGGGAAAAAACCAAAACACGGGGTGTGCGGTTATCCGTTCGGCCAGGCAAAGAAATGGCCGTTAGCGGTACGGGATTCACGAAAGAAGAAATAGTTCTGCTGGGCAAGGATATTCGTTATATCCGCACCTCATCTCCTCACTGGAAACTGATAGAAGACCGGGGGCTTTCCTGGGCCATTCTGGGTTGGTATTTACTGGCTGGGGCTGCCTTTTCCCTCCCGGGATTTGTCCGGGAATTAAATCAGGGTCGTTTAAGCACGCAGTCCGACCGTCAGTCCAAAAAGGCTGCCAAGGTGGCGCTCAAAGCATTGAAGATGAAGGAAGATGATATCTTTCAACAAGCTGAGCGGACGATTTATACTTACCTGAAGGCCCGGTTCGGCCTGCGTTCGGAATACCTGGATCCTTTATTGATCGAAAAAGAATTTGCCACGCACATTCCCGCCGACGTACTGGAACGTTTGGTTCAACATCTGCGCGTATGCGATGCCGGTCGTTTTGCCCCGGGTGCAGCCACGCATGCCGAATCCTTGTTATCCGATACGGCCCAAATCATCAAAGAAATCGATGCGGTATCTTAGCTTCATATTCATTCTGACGGTATTGACTGCCCAGTCGACGTTGGATGCAACCTTCCAGGATGCCAACGCACTCATGCAGCAAGAGCGGTATGAAGAATCAGCGGCGAAGTATGAGCGGATCTTATCGCAGGGATTTGAACATGCCGATCTGTATTATAACCTTGGAAATGCCTATTATCGGTCGGGACAAAACGGGTTGGCCATCTGGGCCTACGAAAAGGCCCGGCAACTGAATCCCAGGGATGATGATATCAGCTATAACCTGTCCATTGCCCAAACCCAGGTCCGGGACCGGATTGACATGCCGGAAACCCTTTTTGTCGTAGAATGGTATCGGTGGCTGAAATCTGGATTCACCCTGAAACAATGGATCTGGATTGGTTTGGGTGGATTTCTCCTGAGTGCTTTTCTGTTTAATCTGGGATCATTCCTGCACTTGACCGTTCTGCGCAACCAGATTGTCTTGGCGGTGGTATTCATTGCTTTGATCAGCCATATGATCGCCCTGGATAAATACTGGGAATTTTCCGATACTCGGGAAGCAATTATCACGGACATGGAAATATTCGCTTATTCCGCTCCGTTTGAGCGGTCCGACGATATTCTGTTTAAAATTCATGAAGGCGTTAAGGTGGAAATAATCCAATCGCAACCGGAATGGTCGGAGATCATTTTATTGGATGGGAAAAAAGGATGGATCCGATCGGATACCTATCGCAACCTTTAATCGGCAGGAATCGTGTTCGCGGTGTAAATTGTACCATGAAATGGCGGCGATAATAGTTTGAAAAAAGTAATGTTCATCTTCCTGTTCCGTTTTCTGCTGGCCCAGTCAGATAAAGAAAAAATCGATGTAGATCCGGCCCTCCTGAAGAACCCGGAACCCAATTGGCCTACCATTGTTCATCCTCTTATCCCGGAATCAGAATCCATCCTCGAAACGAAATCCGTGGAGCGAACGGGGAAATTAATAAACGGGTACCGTGTTCAGGTCCTGGCGACCCGTTTTTACGAAAAAGCCGATAGTTTGAGGGAAGCACTGGTTGAACGATATGAGAATGAAGTCTATATCGATTTCGAAGCTCCTAATTACAAGGTGCGGGTCGGCAATTGTCCTGTTCGTAACGAAGCGGAAGTATTGCAGAAAGAATTGATACAACAGGGATTTTCTTCGGCCTGGATTATCCGGACCCGGGTCTATGAAACACAGTGAAGCATAAAACACGTTCCTTTCATTGGTCACAATGACCATTGATTGTAAATTTTAAATCAGATTTAAAGGAGTAATATGTCCGGTCACAGTAAATGGTCCACTATTAAGCGTAAAAAAGCTGTCATTGATGCCAAACGCGGCAAGATATTTACCAAACTGATAAAGGAAATAACCGTTGCGGCCCGGTTGGGTGGTGGCGATGAATCGGCCAATCCCCGTTTACGGTCGGCCATCATTGCGGCCCGGGGCGCGAATATGCCCAATGACAATATTCAACGGGCCATCCAAAAAGGAACGGGTGAACTTCCTGGTGTCGTTTATGAGGAAATGACGTATGAAGGATATGGGCCCGCCGGTGTGGCAATCCTGCTGGAAGTTATAACCGATAATAAGAACCGTATCGTATCGGAAATCCGGCACATCATGAGTAAATATGGCGGCAATCTGGGTGAAAACGGCAGCGTAGCCTGGATGTTTGACAAAAAGGGACAAATCGTCATACCGGCATCAGCAGGGTCGGAAGAGGAAATATTCGAATCCGCTTTGGAAGCCGGGGCCGACGATTTTGAACCCGAAGATGAAGTATACACCATTACCACTGAACCCACGGCTTTGATGAGTGTCAAGGACGCCCTGGAAGCCAAGGGATTTACGGTGGAATCGGCCCGTCTTGATTTCATCCCGAAAACTTTGCAGAAAGTGGAAGGGAAGGAGGCGGAACGATTATTGAATTTGTTGGATGCCCTTGATGATAATGATGACATTAACAATATTTATACCAATATGGATATTAATGAGACGGATCTGTCGGCCAATGCCTGAGGATGGACATGCCAGGCGGGATATTCAACCTTGAAAGTGATCGGTGTCGATCCCGGTTTGTCCGTGACGGGGTTTGCCATTCTGAAAAAGAAAGGACCGGATATTCGTTCCATCTGTTATGGTGTGATTCGTCCTCCCGCCGGTCGGCCGCTGCCACTGCGATTAAAACACCTTCATGATGAATTATTAACCATTATGCAAACTTATCAACCTGATTCATTGGCAATTGAAGACACGTTTTATCAAAAAAACATTCGTTCGGCCATTGCTCTGGGGCAGGCCCGGGGGACGTTGTTGGTGGCAGGGGCCAATTACGGCATTCCCTGTTCCGAATACGCACCCCGGAAGATCAAACAAGCGGTGGTGGGAAACGGTGCCGCTACCAAGGAACAGGTCCAGTTCATGGTCCAGCGTATTCTGACTTTGAGCGAGCCGCCCAAACCATTGGATGCCAGCGATGCCTTGGCCATCGGTATTTGTCATTTTCATCACTTGGGAAATATAAAATGATTGACTCAATTTCAGGAATCCTTACAGCCAAGCAACCGACATATGCCATCGTGGATGTTCAGGGAATCCGCTACCGGATACATATTACAGTTCCGACCTATGAAAAATTGCCGGGGACCAATACGACTGTGACGCTGTTGACATATCTTCATGTCCGTGAGGATATCTTGGATTTATACGGATTCTACACCGAATCGGAGCGGGACATCTTTCATTTGCTGATCGGCATCAGCGGGATCGGACCCAAATTGGCCATTACAATTTTGTCTGGTACATCACCAGCGGAATTTCGCCAGAAAATCATTGTTGGAGACATTCAGGCCTTGACCGTCATTCCCGGGATCGGTCCCAAAACCGCCAAGCGCATGATTTTGGAATTAAAGGATAAATTTACCAGTGTGTCGGATAAGGAATTCGATGAATTCTTCAGTGAAAGTGGATCATCGGATATTATCAAAGATGCTAGGGATGCTCTCCTGTCACTGGGGTATAACCGGGCACAGATACAAAAAGCATTTAAAAAAATAGAGAAAGCCGGGTCCCTTCCCGATTCACTGGAAGAATTAATCAAACTGGCTTTAGCAACAATTTTATAGGAGCAATAATGAAATTATCTGAAGAATTGGCTCATCTGGGAACAGAGACAGCCTTTGCCGTATCGGCCCAAGCGGCGGATTGGGCGGCTAAGGGGAATACTGTCTATCCTTTTCATTTGGGGGATATTAATCTGCCTACACCGACGAATATTGTGGATGCGGCCTTCAAAGCGATCCGGGACGGAAAAACGGGATATTGTCCCGGAGCTGGAATTCCGGCGTTGCGAGCAGCCCTGGCCGAGGATGTGGGCCGCCGCCGCGGAGTGAAGTATGCTGCTGAAAATGTGTCGGTCCAACCGGGAGGAAAGCCGGTGATCGGGAAGTTTATCGCCGCCGTTATGAACCACGGGGATGAAGTCCTCTATCCCAATCCCGGCTATCCCATCTATGAAAGCCAGATTGAATTTCAGGGTGGTGTTGCAGTGCCCTATCAATACGTGGAGACGGCTACCGGCTTTGCCATTGACATGGAGAAGTTGGAGGACTCCATCACCGATAAAACGACCATCCTGATCTACAATAATTACCAGAATCCCATCAGTGCTTCGTCCAGTGAAGCAGAAATGGCGGCTCTGGCCGAATTAGCCTTGAAACATGATCTTTGGGTCCTTTCCGACGATGCCTATTATGAAATACGGTACAGCGGACAAGCCCGTTCCATCGTAGCCTATCCCGGCATGCAGGAACGCACGGTGATTCTCTACACTTTTTCCAAAAAATATGCGATGACAGGCTGGCGTCTGGGGGCAGCCATTGGACCAAAAATGGTGATTGATGTTATCAATAAACTCAATACCAATGCAGAATCATGTTCCAATCATTTTATTCAATGGGCGATGACAGAAGCGTTAACGGGAGATCCGTCCGGACCGGAGAAAATTTTGGCTGAACTCAAATCCCGTCGTGACGTAGCCGTAGCTGCCTTGAACGAAATCGACGGTATTTCTCTGCCTCTGCCCAACAGTACGTTTTACCTCTTTCCCAATGTAACGCGGATCATGGAACGCAAAGGGTTTACCGATATCAGTCAGTTGCAGGATGGGGCACTTTACAATACCGGTGTATCCTTCTGTACCCGGAATCACTTCGGGCGGGTGGCCGACGATGAATCGGAATTCTTCATTCGGTTTGCCTATTCGGGCATCAATACCGATGCCATTCAGGAAGGCCTGGGCCGGTTGAAAACCTGGTTTGAATCCGATTAGTTCCGTGCAGAAAACACCATTATATGATTGCCATGTAGCCGCCGGGGCGAAAATGGTGCCCTTTGCCGGTTATCTGATGCCGGTTCAGTATTCCGGTATCAGAGCGGAGCATCTGGCCGTGCGTCAACAGGCCGGAATTTTTGATGTCAGCCACATGGGTGAATTCCTTGTGTCCGGACCGGGAGCAGACGCATTTCTGCAAACCGTGACCATCAATGATATTCACGTCATCGCCGTGGGCCAGGCGCAGTACAACGCCATATGCCGGGAGGATGGCGGCATGCTCGATGATTTACTCATCTACCGCTATTCCGATTATTACATGATTGTTGTGAATGCGGCCAACCGACAGAAAGACCTGCAATGGCTGGAAGAACACCGCCCTCCATCCGTTCGTCTGGAGGACAGGAGTAATGCTATTGCTCTCCTGGCTGTGCAGGGACCGGTTTCCCGTGATATCCTGGCAGACTGCGGCTTTTCCGCCATCGGCGATCTGGCGTTCTATCATTTCATGACAACGACCTATCAAGATGTCCCGGTGACTCTGGCCCGTACCGGATATACCGGTGAATTGGGTTTCGAAATCTATATTCCCTCGGCTCAGGCAGCCGCATTATGGGATCATATTATGACGGTGGGGGAATCGCGCGGATTGCGTCCCGCCGGGTTGGGGGCCCGGGATACGCTGCGGTTGGAAATGAAATATTGTCTCTATGGCAATGATATTGACGAAACCACCAATCCCATCGAAGCCGAACTGGGCTGGATCACAAAACTGGATAAAGGTGATTTTATCGGTCGTGATGCAATCCTGGCGGCGAAAAAATCTGTGTCCCGACGGTTGGTGTGTCTGAAAATGCTGGAGCGGGCAGTACCTCGTGCCGGGTATGACGTGTTTCATGATGAAACTGGCGTAGGGCATGTGACCAGTGGAACCCAGTCCCCATCCCTGGGACAGGGAATTGCCCTGGCATACGTTGATGTTCCCCATCATAAAATCGGAACGAAACTCCAGATCAGCATTCGCGGTAGGCGTTTCGCCGCTGTTATCATTAAACCTCCTTTTTATACATCAGGAACCGCTCTTCTTTAGCTTATGATAGACAATATTCTCCATGATGGTCGGGCTGTTTTCATTACCGGTGGTGCCGGGTTTATTGGTTCACATCTGGCCGGGACTCTGTTGGCCAGGGGTGTCAAGGTGATTACGCTCGACAATTTAAACGATTTTTATAATCCCGCTATCAAGCGGTTGAATATAAAACGGCATTTCGATTTTGATCATTACACTTTTGTGGAAGGGGATATACGATCGGCTGACACGCTTGAGAAGATTTTCAAATCCCATGAAATCGGATTTGTAATTCATCTGGCGGCCATGGCCGGGGTTCGTCCTTCTCTGGAACAACCGCAATATTATACAGACGTAAACATCGTGGGAACTCAGCAATTGCTGGAAGTCATGTCTCATTATCCGCTTCAGAAATTTATTTTCGCCTCATCCTCATCCGTTTACGGGAATAATGAAAAAACGCCTTTTTCCGAAGATGACATCGTCGATAATCAAATCTCCCATTATGGTGCAACCAAGAAAATGGGCGAAATTATGTGTTATCCCTATTCGAAACTGTTTCAGATCCCCACGACCTGCCTCCGATTTTTTACCGTATACGGTCCGCGGCAAAGACCGGAAATGGCCATCCATAAATTTGTGCGTCATATATTAAGTGGCAAGACCATTCCTATTTTTGGTGACGGTTCTACGGCCCGGGATTATACTTATATCGATGATATCATTGATGGCATTCTGAAAGCAATCGATTTGGAACCGGGGTTTACCGTGTATAACTTGGGGAATTCGGAACCAGTAAAACTGGCGGAATTAGTTGAAATTATCGAAGAAAAAACAGGCCGGAAAGCTATCCTGGAATATCAGGAATTACCATCCGGGGATGTGTTACAGACTTTTGCCGATATTTCCCGGGCCCGGCAGCGATTGGATTATGAACCCAAAACAACACCATCGGAGGGAATCGAAATTTTCGTGAACTGGCTGATTGAAAAACAACGGACGCACCCGGAGTTATACATCTGAGAAGGGTATGAAAGATCGCCGTATAGAAATTCTGGGAATGCTGCTGTTCGCCGTGTCCCTGTTTGTGGGACTGAGCTTTTTGGGGTATCGACCCTATGAAGAACCGGGCATTGCATCCAATATCATGATTGAAAATCCCATGGGCATTTTAGGCCTCTATGTTGGGCATTATGGTATCAAGATGGGATTGGGATATGCCATTGGGTTGTTGCCGATATTGGGTCTGGTATGGAGCTGGAATCTGTTTTACCGAAAGTCGATTGCATCCGTAATGCGGCTCAGCGGTTATCTTCTGGGGGTATTGGTTCTGTTGTCGGTGACAATCGGCTGGATAGATTTATCTTTCTTCCAGGAAAATATGGATATGCTTTACAGCGGGTTTATCGGTGGTTTATTGGGAACCCTTTTTATCGACTTCCTGGGCCTTTACGGGGCAGGGATTCTTCTGATCATTCTATGGCTCATTCTGGCCCGGGGGTATTTCGAATGGAATTTTGCCGATCCGATTAAGCGTTTGAGTGATAAACTGCCATCGTTCCCGGGCTTGCGAAAAAAGGTCGAAGCGCAAAAAAACACCGATCAGGTCAAACGCAAGCATACTAAGGAATTATTGGAAAAAATTAATGCCCGCCGGGAACAGGAGGATGAGAGCACGAAGATGCAAGCCGAATCCTTTGCGGTAATAGAAACGGAAGATGAAACACAGGTCGAAGCACAACCCGAGCCCGGGGTTTCTGGAACATCCATATTACAACCGACTCCGCCACCTCCACCGGCCGGGAAGACGGACCCTCAACCGCCACCAACGGAATTGGGAAATGTGGATGAAATTGAAGTAGGAGAAATGGTGGTTGAGGAAGAGATAGAGTTAGATTCGCTAAAAGAACGAAAAGCACCCCGGAAAAAATTTCAACTACCTAAATCGGAATTGCTTTCGTCACCCGTAAGAATTACCGAAGGGCAGTCCAATGAGGAATTAGTTGACCGTGCGAATTTCCTGGCCCAGTCCCTGGCCACCTTCGGGGTGGAAGGGAAAGTCGTGAATGTGCATCCCGGACCGGTCATCACATTGTTCGAGATTGAACCTGCGGAGGGAGTTCGGGTCAATAAATTCGTACAATTATCCGATGACCTGGCACGGGTCATGGAAGCCAGTCGCGTTCGCGTAATTGCACCGATTCCGGGGAAATCTTCGGTTGGAATTGAAATTCCCAATCGCAATCCTGCCACGGTCTATTTCAAATCGGTTATCAATTCTGAGAAATTCGCCAAGGCGGACTCCAAGCTGACCCTGGCCATTGGAAAAACCACCAGTGGTGAAATCGCGACCCTGAATCTGGCGAAAATGCCTCATCTGTTAATTGCAGGAACAACGGGATCGGGGAAATCCGTCTGTCTGAATACCATCATTTGCAGCATTTTATATCAGTCCACACCGGATGAAGTCCAATTTATGATTATTGATCCCAAGAAGGTTGAAATGACATTATACCGGGCACTTGATGGCTATTATCTCCTGGGGACGGAAGATATTGATGAACCCATCATCACGTCCACCGAAAATGCCATCCTAGCGCTGAAGGCCTTGGAGAAAGAAATGGATCGCCGGTATACGATTCTGGCCGACGCTGTGGTTCGGAACATCGACGAATACAACCACCGGGCGCGCAAGAATAAGGAAGCCATAATGCCCTACATCATTTTAGTCGTGGATGAGTTAGCCGATTTAATGATGATGAGTGCCAAAGATGTGGAAGCTCCGATTGCCCGGCTGGCTCAGCTGGCGCGGGCCGTGGGTATTCATCTGGTAATTGCTACACAAAGACCATCGGTAGATGTGATTACCGGTGTCATCAAAGCCAATTTCCCCGCCCGGATTGCGTTCCAGGTGGCAACGAAAATCGATTCCCGTACCATCCTGGATTCCATGGGCGCGGAAAAATTAATCGGTCGTGGTGATATGCTTTACCTGGGCACCGGATCGTCAGAAATTACACGTATGCACAATGCCTTTATTTCTCTCGAAGAAATCGAAGCCATCATGAATCACATTTCACAACAACCGAAATTTGAAAACGAGAAACTGGCATCGGTTCGGGAATCATCCGTAATGAATGGTGATATTGACGGCGATACCGATGATGAATTATTCAAAGAGGCGATTCGTCTGGTTGTGACCCACCAGCAGGGTTCTATTTCCCTGATTCAGCGCCGGTTAAAAGTGGGGTATTCCCGGGCAGCCCGCATGATCGACCAAATGGAACAAATTGGTGTTGTGGGACCGTTTACCGGGAGCAAGGCTCGGGAAGTGTTGGTGGATGAATTATATTTACAGACCCTTGATTAGAATCCTAATTTTTGTCTTTGGGCTTAGCGGGCTGTATTTCGCGCAAACCTTTATTGATACGGTGAAGGCTGAATTTCATTCCCACCACGGCCTCCGGATTGATTTTTCTCTGACGCAGGATATTCAGGGGAATCGTCATCGTTCCAATGGTCGCTTTGAAATATTTTCTCCGGATAGTTTTGCCTATGAGAACGGAAATTCCATCATCAAAGTAACGGGACAAACTATCGCCACGTTTTCCCCGACCCAACAGCATGTAATTCTGGAAACTTATTCCCCGGAAATGTATAATAGTCTTTCAATCTTCACAGGGAATTTCAGCGGTGTTCAGTTACAGATCAAGGCCCGACACGGGAAAAAAATTGAATGCAATTTATTTGTACCGGACTATGATATTTCGGGTACAATCTGGTTCAATGCGGAATCATATCTGCCCGATAAACTAGTGGTCGGTACCGAAAGTGCCGATACCGTCCGTATCCTGGTGGATAATATAAAGGAAATAAAAAGATCGGAATTGATGAATCGTTACACCATTGATGCCGAATGGGAGATACTGGATTTACGTGAATAAAAAAATTACACTGATTGCCGGTTTTGGTTTAAGCATTGCCGGAATGTGGTACGCTTTTCGGGGGATTCAGCTGGATGAAGTGCTTAAAGCACTGGCCGGAGTGGATCACAGGGTCGTGTTGGCGGCAATCATCCTTATGGTATACAGTGCTTTTGTCCGGGCCCAACGCTGGCGCTATCTGGTCTTGCCGCAAAAGAAAGTCCCGTTGTCATCTCTGTTCAGCGCAACCATGATCGGGTATTTTGGCAATGCTGTTCTACCATTACGAATGGGGGAAATCATGCGGGCCTATAGCCTGGGCACGCTCGAGAAAATCAGTCAATCCAATGTCTTTGGGACTATCATTTTGGATCGTTTGCTCGATATGGTCGGTTTGGTGGGCGTGATTATACTTTTTACTGTCATGTATCCCTTGTCAAGCGCGTTTGGAAATATTTTGCTCATTATCTGTATCGTAACCACACTGGCCGTGGTTCTCGTGTACTGGTTGGGAAAAACAAAACTTCCGTGGGATATGTTGGCTGAAAAATTTCCCTTTCTGCAGCGTGGGATCGGAAAAACATTTTGGCAAATGCTGGAAAAAATCATTGAAGGAGTTACCGCTATCCGGGATACACATCATTCATTCCGAATTACAATGTATACGGTTTACCTCTGGGTGATATATTATGTCTATTTGATCATTCTGGTAAAAGCAATGCATCTGGAACTGGACTGGGTGTCGGTAGGAATATTGTTAATTACGACGACACTTTCAATCTCTGTTCCGTCCGCCCCGGGATATATCGGTACTTACCATGCCGTGGCCGTGGCCGTCCTGACGCAACTTTTTGAGGTGGATATGCCCAGCGCCCAGGCGTTTGCCGTCGTCATGCATGCCGTCGGATACATTCCGTTTATCATTATCGGAGCGTATTATTTTATTCATAACAGTTTTCATTTTGCCGATATGAAAGATGCCAAAGAAACGATTTGACACCATATTCCTCGATCGTGACGGTACCCTGAATCCCGATCCGGGCTATATAAAATCTCTGGATGAATTCACCTTTTTCCCGTTTACCTTCCCGGCTCTGAAAGTCCTGGAGACCCTCACAGACCGTTTCTGCATTGTCAGTAATCAATCCGGGGTAGGCCGGGGCTGGATCACGGAAAAAGCGCTGGGGAAAATCCATGAATATATCAATTCTTCGTTCGCCGAACAGGGATTGCCCCTGGTCGGTATTTATGTCTGCTATGACCTGCCAGGGACATCGTCCACGCATCGCAAGCCGGCCATCGGTATGTTCAACGATGCGGCGCGGGATCATCAGATCGACCTGAAACGCTGTCTGATGATCGGCGATACGGATAAGGATATCATTGCCGGAGAGACCGCCGGAATGGAAACGATGCTGGTGCTGACCGGTGAAGGGGAGACCACATTGAAAAAAGGGAAAATACACGCGACCTATACGGCACCCGATCTCTGGGAAGGTGCGTTGCAATTGTCTGAGGCAGGGAAATGAACGTCGGAATATTACTGGGCGGCAATTCACCGGAACGGGATGTATCCCTGGCAACCGGACAGGCCATGTATGAGGCGGTCTTGGCCCTGGGATATAAGGGAATTAAGATTGAACTGGGATCATCCCTCAGTGCCCTGGATTCACCGTTGCAGAAGGTTGATGTTGTCCTGAACGCTCTTCATGGTGGAATGGGTGAAAATGGCATCGTCCAGGGATATCTGGATACGCTGGGAATTCCCTATACCGGATCAGGTGCGCTGTCATCCGCTTTATGCATGGATAAACATTTCAGTAAAATCATCGTCCGGGATGCAGGATTACGCACACCGGACTGGGAATTACTGCCGGCTTCGGCGCCGCCTGCCGAAGTGTCACTGGCTGTTCCTCTGGTCGTAAAACCGGTGGATCAGGGCAGTACGGTTGGATTAAGCATCGTCCATCAGGTCACCGAACTGGAAACGGCATGGACCAATGCCAGACCGTATTCACGACGAATCATGATGGAAAAATTTATTCCCGGCCGTGAGATTACCGTAGCTGTCATTGACGGAAATCCCTATCCGGTGGTGGAAATCATTCCTTCCCACGAACTATATGATTATGAATGTAAATATTCCCAGGGACTGAGCAACTATACCTGTCCCGCCGACCTGGAACCGACCTTGACGCAACAGATTCAGGAAGCCGCCGAGGCCATCTACGGGGCCCTGGGTTGCCGGCATTACGGTCGTGTCGATTTCCGTCTGGACGGTGAGGAATACTGGTTTCTGGAAATGAATACTCTCCCGGGAATGACGGCAACCAGTCTGGTTCCCAAGGCTGTAAAGGCAGCCGGGATGTCTTTTCATCAACTCATCGATACTTTGCTTACATTGGCTATGAAATCATGAAACGCTGGATTGCCGTCTATACTAAACCGCGTTATGAAAAAAAAGTCCATGCCCTCCTGGAAGAGAAGGGCATTGAATCCTATTTACCGTTGATTCGTCAACGGCGGCAATGGAGTGACCGTAAAAAGTGGGTCGATGTTCCGTTGTTCCGTAGTTATATCTTTGTTCACACTGTGCCCAAGGACAGTCTGTGGGTGTTGCAGACGCCCGGTGTGCATCATATCATTAAATTCAAGAATGAGATTGCATTCATTATGGATGAACAGATAGAGGCCATTCGGACTTCCATAGAAGGGGGCCTAAAACCGGAAGCCACGGATTATTTCACGGTGGGCGAAGAGGTGGAAATCATTGCCGGTCCCATGAAAGGGATTCGCGGTCTTGTTGCTCAGATCAAAGGTAATGAAAAATTCATCCTGAAAATAGATGCCATCCAACATGCCATGAGTGTTCACATTGAACGTAATTATCTAAGACCGGTAAAATAAAATGGATATAAAAATATTTAATTCCTTGTCGCGAAAAAAGGAAACGTTTATACCGCTGAAACCGAATCAGGTAAAGATATATACCTGTGGTCCCACGGTCTATGATGTGGCACATATCGGAAATTTCCGGGCTTTTGTTTTTGAGGATTTTGTCAAACGCGTATTTCAGCTGGCGGGATTTTCCGTCTATCATGTAATGAATATCACCGATGTGGATGACCGAACAATTTTACGATCTCAGGACCGGGGGGTATCACTTTCGGAATTGACCGACATTTATACCAAACGATTCTTTGATGATTTAGCCTTGCTCAAAGTGATCCCGGCAGACGTATATCCCCGGGCGACGAAGCATATCGCCGAAATGATTGCGATGATCGAAGACCTGCTGTCCGAGAATCATGCCTATCAGACCTCAGATGGCTCCATTTACTTTGCATTGAATTCATTTCAGGATTACGGTCAGCTGACCCGTGTTGACATGATGCAGCAGCAAACCACAGAACGAATACAGGAAGATGAATATTCAAAGGATAATCCTCAGGATTTTGCTCTCTGGAAAAGCTGGAAACCGGAGGATGGTGATGTGTATTGGGACTCACCCTGGGGAAAGGGACGCCCCGGCTGGCACATAGAATGTTCGGCCATGTCTACCAAATACCTGGGAAATCATTTCGATATTCATTGCGGTGGCGTTGATAATATGTTTCCCCATCATGAAAATGAAATTGCCCAGTCGGTTTGTGCTACCGGTGAGCCGTTTGTTAATGTGTGGATTCATAACGAACACCTTCTGGTGGATGGTGGCAAGATGAGTAAATCACTGGGGAATTTTTACACCATTCAGGATTTGATTGATCAGGGTTTCTCCTCTGAAATGCTCCGGTATCTATTATTATCCACACACTATCATTCCAAAGTCAATTTTTCGTTGTCGAAGAAACATGAAGCCCTACAAGCCATCCAGCGCATCCGGGATTTTCAGGACCGGATTCAGGATATCCCACACCGGCGGACGGAAAAACTTCCGGCTGCCTTTGATCGGTTTCTAGGGGCTCTGGTAGATGATTTTGATGCTCCGGGAGCCCTGGGGGTGTTTTATGCCTGGATCAAGGAAATGAATTCGCGTTTGGATCGGCAATCGTTTACACCGGATGATATTGCCGAGGCAGACCATTTTCTGGAGCGCTTCAATGCCGTATTTGATTTTTCGCCCAAACCAGAGGAAATACCGGATGAAGTTAGGCAGATGGTAGCCGAAAGGGAAGCTGCCCGGCGGGATAAAAACTGGTCCTTATCCGACGAAATCCGTGATCGGTTGAAAGCCATGGGGTGGCTGGTAAAGGATACGCCGGGTGGGACAAAGTGCTCAAAAATCGAATAATGGGGATGGTGGTCGCAGCTACCATCGCCTTATCACAAACCACATCTTCCATCCGGTTCTATAATGGTTGGGGGATTTGGTCTGCGGCTGTCAGTCCCGATTCAATAGTATTTCCTTATCGGGTGGAATATTATCAGGACCATTCCTTAGCGAAGATTCAGTTTTTTGACGAAGGGGGAAAATTTGTAAAACAGCATGAATACGTATATGCCGATGAACGGTTGAGTCGGATTATTGTTTTGGATGATGGCTATCATGTAAAAAACTGGTATCAGTTGGACTATGATCCATTGCTGATGAGTTGGAAACTGCAGAAGCGGACGGCACGGGGGGAATATGTGGGTTCGGTATATATCAATGATCTGTTCCCCGACTCAACGGATGAGGATTCGGAATTCCTGATTGGATTGCCAGGAATTGTCTATCCCGAAAAATAATTTCATCTCAGGTAAATAATATTTGAATATATTTTAATTACAGTTCTAATTTACGAGGCTCTGCTGCGCTTAAAAATTAGTGCGTTCTTTCGTTATTTGATAAGGTAGAAAAGACCAACTGGTTGATCTGAACCATCCCTGAATGGCTGCAGGCGAGTGAATTGCCACCGTAGCTCAGTTGGTAGAGCGACTGATTTGTAATCAGTTGGTCGGGGGTTCGAGTCCCTCCGGTGGCTCATCAGATCGAATAGTGGTTAAACCTTTGGGGAGATGGCCGAGCGGTCAATGGCAGCAGACTGTAAATCTGCCGGCGAACGCCTACGGAGGTTCGAATCCTTCTCTCCCCACATTGCGGGTGTAGCTCAGTTGGTAGAGCATCAGCCTTCCAAGCTGAGGGTCGCGAGTTCGAATCTCGTTGCCCGCTCAACATTACGCACAACATTTAAGTCGCAACGCTGAGCTTGCCTACGTAGCTCAGTCGGTAGAGCACTTCCTTGGTAAGGAAGAGGTCACCGGTTCAAGTCCGGTCGTAGGCTCAGGAAATAACTAAAATGGTACGGAGGACCCATGTCAAAGGCAAAATTTGAGAGGACGAAGCCTCATATAAACATCGGAACGATAGGTCATGTAGATCATGGTAAGACGACATTAACGGCGGCAATCACTCTGGTACAGGGTGCCCGCGGGATGTCAGAGGTACGGTCATTTGATTCGATTGATAACGCTCCGGAAGAGCGTGAGCGTGGTATTACGATCCAGACGGCTCATGTGGAGTATGAGACGGAGAATCGTCATTATGCCCATGTGGATTGTCCGGGCCATGCGGATTATATCAAGAACATGATCACGGGAGCCGCTCAGATGGATGGCGCGATTCTGGTAGTAAGTGCCGCCGATGGTCCCATGCCGCAGACCCGTGAGCATGTATTGTTGGCTCGCCAGGTGAATGTTCCCAGCATTGTGGTTTATATGAATAAGACAGACCAGGTGGATGATCCGGAGCTGTTGGAGCTGGTGGAGATGGAATTACGTGATTTATTGAATGAATATGAATTTCCGGGGGATGATACCCCGATTATCATGGGGAGTGCATTAACGGCACTGAATAATCCTAGTGATGCAGAGGCGACGAAATCGATCGTGGAATTACTGGATGCCTGTGACAGCTTTATTCCGGAACCGAAGCGTGATATTGATAAGCCGTTTTTAATGCCGGTGGAAGATGTATTCAGCATTACCGGTCGTGGTACGGTGGGTACGGGACGTATTGAGCGCGGAATCGTGAAGGTTGGTGATGAGTTAGAGATTCTTGGTATGGGGGTTCATCGCAAGACGGTATGTACCGGTGTTGAGATGTTCCGTAAGATATTGGATGAAGGTCGTGCCGGAGATAATGCCGGATTATTGCTGCGTGGTGTGGACAAGGACGAATTATCCCGCGGGATGGTATTGGCCAAACCGGGGAGTATTACACCGCATACGAATTTCAAGGCCAATGTGTATGTGTTGAAGAAGGAAGAGGGCGGACGTCACACACCGTTTTTTGATGGATATCGGCCGCAGTTTTACTTCCGTACGACGGATGTCACGGGAGTGGCCCATTTGCCGGAGGGAACGGAGATGGTGATGCCAGGTGATCAGGTGGAATTAACGGTAGAGTTGATAACCCCGATTGCGATGGATAAGGAATTGCGCTTTGCGATTCGTGAAGGAGGGCATACGGTGGGAGCCGGTGTTGTAACGGAGATAATTAAGTAAGGACTGAAACGTGGCTGGAAACAGTAAACGGAATATTATCCACATTGAAAGTACGGCTGGTACTGGATATCGGTATACGATTACAAAAAGTCGTCGTCGTCATCCTGAGCGTGTTGAATACAAAAAGTATGATCCGGTCATTCGGAAGCATGTGATGTTCAAGGAGACGAAATAAATATTGTCCTACGGATTGATCCGTTGTTATTTGATAGGAGCGTAGCTCAACTGGCAGAGCACCGGTCTCCAAAACCGGGGGTTGCGGGTTCGATTCCTGCCGCTCCTGCAACGAAAAAATTAGTCAACCGAGATAGCGAAACAGGAATTCGGTATAATGTTTGAAAAAATTAAAAGCTTTTTGGAAAGCGTTCGTGTGGAAATGAATAAAGTTTCCTGGCCCAGTTGGGAGGAGCTGAAAGGATCGACCTACATCGTTCTGTCCTTATCTCTCATGCTGGCCGTATTTCTGTTTATTGTTGACTTTATCTTAAACCGCGTTATTGCTTACGTACTCTGATATGGAGTGGTATACCCTGCGAGTAATCTCCGGTAAGGAGAAAAAAATCCGTGATGCTTTCAAGCTGGAAATTGAACATGCTGGCATGGAGGAATTAATCCCGGAGGTCCTGGTTCCGTCAGAGAATATTGTTGAAATGCGGGATGGGAAAAAGAAGGTAAAAAACAAAGTATTTTTCCCGGGATATATGCTGGTTAAGATGGAATTGAACAATGAAACGCGCTATCTGGTGGAAAACATAAACGGCATTATGAGTTTTGTCGGACCGAAAGGAAACCCACAACCTCTGAAACCGGAAGAAGTCAATCGGATTCTGGGTGTTGTTGAGGCCGGAGAAGGACAGGAAGTGGTTACTCATCCCTTTAAGGTGGGTGACGCAGTTAAGGTGGTGGACGGACCGTTTATGGATTTTCTGGGATATGTCCAGGAAATTAACAATGAAAAACAAAAATTAAAGGTTTCGGTCAGCATTTTTGGTCGGCCGACACCGATTGAATTGGATTTCTTACAGGTTGAATTGGAAAAGTAAAGATTAACAATGGCAAAAAAAGTAGTTGGGTTTATTAAATTGCAGATTCCGGCTGGGAAAGCGAATCCCGCCCCGCCGGTAGGGCCTGCTCTAGGTCAGCACAGTGTGAATATCATGGATTTTTGTAAAGCGTTTAATGCTGCTACGCAGGACCAGCCCGGGATGATTATACCGGTTGAGATTACTGTATATGCTGATCGGAGTTATACCTTTATTACCAAAACGCCGCCGGCTTCCACATTGTTGTTGAAAGCTGCGAATCTGGGAAAAGGGTCCGCCGAACCGAATCGGGACAAGGTGGGCAAGGTTACCGTAGATGATTTACGTAACATTGCCGAAATCAAAATGAAGGATCTGAATGCCAATACGATTGACCAGGCAATGAATATGATCCGGGGAACAGCCCGTTCAATGGGCATTGAAGTGATTGAGTAGATCGCGATGAAACTTACGAAAGCAAAAAAAGTTATCAATGAAAAGTTCGATAAATATCAAACCTATGTGGTTGAACAGGCCGTTGATACTCTCAAGGAATTAAAACAAACAAAATTTGATGAAACGGTCGATATTGCTGTGAACTTGGGGGTCGACCCCCGTCACGCCGACCAGAACATCCGTGTTACCACCGGATTACCGTATGGTACCGGTAAAAATGTACGTGTACTGGTTATTACCAGTGGACCCAAGGAGCAGGAAGCAAAGGATGCCGGCGCTGATTTTGTGGGCAATAAGGAATATTTTGAAAAAATTAAAGCCGGTTGGGCTGATGTGGACAAGATTGTCGCCACCCCTGATATGATGCCGGAACTGGGTAAGCTGGGCCGTATTTTGGGTCCGCGGGGATTGATGCCGAACCCGAAAAGCGGAACGGTTACGATGGATGTCGCGACAGCCGTGAAGGAAATAAAAGCCGGAAAGATTGAATTGCGTGTCGAAAAAACGGGAATTGTTCATGCTGCCTGTGGCAAGCTTTCATTTGAAAAGGATCATTTGGTCGAAAATATTAAAACGATTTACAGTACCTTATTGAAAGCCCGTCCGGCAGCTGTAAAAGGACAATATATCAAAAAGGTCACCTTGTCGTCCACCATGGGTCCCGGTATAACCATTGATATTGCAAGTCTGAGGTAGGAAATGCCAAATTCAAAAAATATTTCAGCTGTAGAGAAATTGTCATCAAAATTTGAGAAGGCGAAGGCCGTTTATTTTACCGATTATCTTGGATTGGATGTTGCCAGTATTACCGACTTGCGACGGAAGTTTTATGAAGCCGATGTGGAATATACGGTCGCAAAAAACACGTTAATTAAGATTGCCGCAGGAGAACATGAAATAACCGGATTAGATGAAGTGTTGCAGGGCCCGACGGCCATTGCGATTTCCTACGGCGAACCGACGGCCCCGGCCCGTGTACTGAAGAATTTCACTAAAACCAATGATATGCCATCTGTAAAGGGAATCCTTTTTGAGGGCGAATTGCTGGGGGGTGAAGAATTTAAACGACTCGCTGATTTACCATCGCGGGAAGAATTGTTGTCTACTTTGGTTGCGACCTTACAGAGTCCAATGACGAAATTGGTTCGCACGTTCAGCGCATCACTGACGGAATTCGTTGGTGTGTTGACGAGTTTAAAAGACAAAAAATCATAACATAAACGAATAAAAGCTAAGGAGTGAGGTAATGGCTGTTTCCAGAGCAGATGTTCTTAATTATCTCGAAGAAGCCAATATGGTTGAGATCTCTGAACTCATCAAAGAGATCGAGGATAAATTCGGTGTTACCGCCGCCGCCCCCGTTGCAGTTGCTGCAGCACCTGCCGGCGGAGGAGAAGCCGCTGAAGAAGAAAAAACCGAATTCGATGTCGTCTTGACATCCGCCGGCCAGGCCAAGATCAATGTGATCAAAGTTGTTCGGGCAATTACCAGTTTGGGTCTTAAAGACGCGAAAGAACTGGTCGATAGTGCACCTAAAGCTGTGAAAGAAGGGATTTCCGCAGCCGAAGCTGAAGAAGTCAAAGCGCAGTTAGAAGAAGCAGGGGCCACTGTCGAACTCAAATAAAGGGTTACCGATCCTTATCTACCCTTATTTAAGTATAACCCGTAACAAAGGAGGCTTTCTTGGGAGCCACTAAGCGAGGATTGGCTGAAAGAGTATCATTTCAGAAAATTGACTCTTTCGTCCAGATACCTGATCTTCTGTCTATTCAGACGGAATCGTATAAACTTTTCCTCCAGGAACACGCTATTGAAGAAAAGCGTGTTCCCATCGGATTGGAAGAGGTGTTCCAAAGTGTATTTCCAATTGAAGATTCCCACCGGAATTATGTCTTGGAATACAAGAGTTATTTCCTTGGAACGCCGAAATATTCACCGGAAGAATGTATTGATCGTGGTGTAACCTATTTTGCACCGCTGAAGGTGAAGTTGGTGTTGCATATCACCAACGAAGAAAACCGTAATGAATTCGATCAATCCATCGAACAAGATGTCTATTTCGGTAACATTCCCTACATGACGGAAAAAGGTACCTTCATCATTAATGGTGCGGAACGTGTTGTAGTCAGTCAGTTGCAGCGGTCGCCCGGTGTATTCTTTGACGAAACAACGCATCCCAACGGTACCAAGCTGTATCAGGCCCGCATCATACCGATTCGAGGTTCATGGGTCGATTTTACGACTGATATCAACGATTGCCTGTTTGTAATAATTGACCGTCGCCGGAAATTCCCCGTGACAATGTTGTTGCGGGCCCTGGGATTTTCAACTAACGAAGATATCTTCCGGGCTTTCAAATCCATCCAGGTTGTGAAGCTGAAAAAGGATGGCAAAGATGCGCTGGGCAAAACGGTAGTCCGTGATATCGTAGATGAATTGACCGGTGAAATTTTTGTGGAAAGCGGGACGGTTATTGACCAAGAAAATGTCGATATGCTGCTGGCAGCAAAGATAAAATCAGTGGAAGTTGTCGACGGTGAAAATGAATTTTCTTCCATGCTGTTATTGAATACGATGGAGAAAGATCCTACCCGCAACACGGAAGAAGCGCTGGAGGTTGTGTATCAGTTATTACGCTCCGGTGAACCACCGAACCTGGAAACGGCACAGAAATTCATCGAACGTATCTTCTTCAGCCCGAAAAAATATGATCTGGGTCAGGTCGGACGTTATCGTCTGAATCAGCAATTCGATCTGGATGTTCCGGTAGAAAGTACAGTGTTGACCATGGATGATATCATCCAGGTGTTGAATACTTTGATTGATTTGCGCCGTGGTGCCCGGGGAACCGATGATATTGACCATCTGGGGAATCGTCGCGTTCGCACTATCGGTGAGCAGTTGAAAGATCAATTTGCTACTGCTTTGAGCCGTATGATTAGGACCATTCATGAGCGTATGAATCTTCGTGAATCGGAATCGATTACACCGCAGGATCTCATTAACTCACGGGTGGTGACGACGGTGATTAACACTTTCTTCGGCACCAGCCAATTATCCCAGTTTGGCGACCAGACCAATCCTTTAGCGGAAATCACGCATAAACGGCGGATCTCGGCGTTAGGTCCCGGTGGTCTGACACGGGAACGGGCCGGATTTGAAGTCCGTGATGTTCATTATACACATTATGGCCGTCTCTGTCCCATTGAAACACCGGAAGGACCCAACATCGGTTTGATTTCATCCCTTGCCTTGTTGGCGAAAGTCAACTGGCATGGTTTTATTGAAGCACCGTATCGCAAGGTGGTGGAAGTCCGTGGAAAAGCAAAGGTTACCAACGAAGTAGAATATTTATCAGCTGATGACGAGGACCGCGTATTAATTGCCCAGGCTAACCGTCAGTTAAAGAAAAGTGGTGTTATTGAAGAGGAGCGTCTACGGGTTAGGATACGGGGAGATTTTCCCATCGTGCCGTCCGAACAGGTACAATACATGGATGTCACACCGAACCAGATTCTCAGTGTAGCGGCCGCTCTGATTCCTTTCTTGGAGCACGATGATGCCAATCGTGCCTTGATGGGGTCCAATATGCAACGGCAATCGGTTCCTTTATTGGTACCGGAGGCTCCGATTGTAGGTACCGGTATCGAATCTAAGGTTGCCATTGACTCCCGTGCCACACTTACGGCTCCGAGCAATGGTGAAATCATCTATGTGGATTCGGAACGGATCATCATGAAGATCGAGGACATTCCCGAAGAATTGAATCTTATGGAGGGCCAGAACCTGGTTGAGTTGAAATTGAAGAAATACCAGCGTTCGAACCAGAATACTTGTCACAATCAAAAACCAATTGTCAAAGTTGGACAGCGTGTGAAAAAAGGGCAGGCTATTGCCGATGGAGCCTCCACCGATGGAGGACGGCTGGCACTGGGCCGAAATGTCAAGGTGGCTTTTATGCCATGGCGCGGTTACAACTTCGAAGATGCCATTATCATCAGCGAACGGCTAGTTAAGGATGACGTATTCACCTCTCTGCATATAAGTGAAATCGAATTGGAAGTGCGGGATACGAAACGGGGAGAGGAGGAACTGACTCCGGAAATTCCCAATGTTAGTGAAGAAGCGACGAAAGACTTGGATGAGAATGGTATTGTTCGCATCGGTGCCAAAGTAAAGGAAAGCGATATTCTGATCGGAAAAGTAACCCCGAAAGGGGAAACGGATCCAACACCGGAAGAAAAACTTCTGCGTGCAATCTTTGGTGAGAAAGCAGGAGATGTGAAAGATGCTTCCAAACGCGCTGAGCCGGGTATCAAAGGTGTTGTAATCAATACCAAACTTTTTGAGAAACGCGGTACTCGTTCCAAGTTGGATGACAGGACAAAGCTGGATGAATTGCAGAAAAATACCCGGGAACGGAAAAAAGCCCTGAAGGTATCGCGTGATAATAAATTAATGGAATTGCTGCGCGATGAAATTTCATACGGTATTCGAGATAAATCTTCCGGGAAAACACTGATTAAAAAGGGCACACGCCTTACCGATAAACGATTGAAATCCTATGATTTGGAACGCTTCGCACAGGATACACCCTGGGTTGAAGATGATAAGGCTTGGAAAAAGGTTCAAACAGTCTGGCGGATTTTCCGAATCGAATGGAAACGAATTGAAGACGACCTGGAACGTGAAATATTCAAATTACGTGTTGGTGATGAATTACAACCCGGCATCCTGAAGCTCGCCAAGGTATATGTGGCAAATAAGCGCAAAATCCAAATTGGTGATAAAATGGCCGGCCGTCATGGAAACAAGGGTGTTGTAGCGGCGGTTGTTCCTGAGGAGGATATGCCATTTACCGAGGACGGTACTCCACTGGATATTGTATTGAATCCTTTGGGTGTTCCTTCTCGTATGAACCTGGGTCAGCTCTATGAAACCATGTTAGGCTGGGCCGGTGATATTCTGGGAGTGTCGTATGATACACCTGTATTTAATGGTGCCACACCGGCGGAAGTGGAAGCCGAAATGAAGAAAGCCGGTATTCCTCACACTGGGAAAGCTTACCTCATTGACGGTCAGACCGGTGAGCGGATAGATAATCCGGTTACAGTCGGGGTGATCTACATGATGAAACTCAGCCACATGGTGGAAGATAAAATGCATGCCCGATCCACCGGACCATACTCACTCATTACCCAGCAGCCGTTAGGTGGAAAAGCCCAGTTCGGCGGACAGAGGTTTGGTGAAATGGAAGTCTGGGCACTGGAAGCCTATGGTGCTGCCCATACACTTCAAGAGATCCTTACGGTCAAATCTGACGACGTTGAGGGTCGGTCCAAGGTATATAATGCAATTGTCCGTGGAGAGGATATGCCTCCCTATGGATCGCCTGAATCCTTTAATGTTCTGATAAAAGAACTTCAGGGTCTGGGTATTGACATAGAATTAGATTGAGGAGAGGATTTTGACGTACATCCAATCAACCAAAATCGATACGACCAAGAATTATTCCGCAATTACCATCGGATTGGCTTCTCCGGAAACCATCCTGGCGCGCTCTTACGGCGAGGTAATCAAACCGGAAACCATTAATTACCGTTCCTATAAACCCGAAAAAGACGGATTATTCTGTGAAAAAATCTTTGGGCCGGTAAGGGATTACGAATGTCATTGCGGTAAATACAAAGGTATCCGGTATCGCGGAATTATTTGTGACCGTTGTGGCGTGGAAGTGACTCGGAAGAAAGTACGCCGGGAACGGATGGGCCACATTACGTTAGCAGTGCCGGTCGTTCATATCTGGTACCTGAAATCCATTCCGTCCAAATTGAGTTACCTGGTTGGTCTGAGTACGAAAGATCTGGAACGAATAATCTATTATGAATCGTTCATCGTGATTGAGCCGGGAAAAAGCGGCAAAGAACCGCTGGAAATGATCGCGGAAGAAGAATACCTTGAATTGGAAAGAGAATTCGGATACTACGCTGTCAGTGATGAGGATAGGGACAACGAGGATTATTTTTATGCTGCCATGGGTGGTGAAGCACTGCGGGAAGTTCTATCCCGTCTAAATTTATATGATTTGCAGAAAGATCTGCAGGAAATTATTGCCAATTCACGGTCCAAGCAAAAACGCAGTGATGCCTTGAAGCGGCTGAAGGTGGTCAAGGAATTTTTGCCCGACGGAATGAAGAAACGAATCAATCGTCCGGAATGGATGGTGGTTTCGGTTCTTCCGGTTATCCCGCCGGAATTAAGACCACTCGTCCCACTTGAGGGAGGCCGGTTTGCTGCCAGTGATCTGAACGATCTCTATCGGCGTATTATTATCAGGAACAACCGGTTGAAACAATTGATGGAAATCAAGGCACCGGATGTCATTTTGCGGAATGAAAAGCGGATGCTACAAGAAGCAGTCGATGCCTTGTTTGATAACAGTCGTCGTCGTACCGCAATTCGTTCTGGAACCCGTCGTCCGCTGAAATCCCTATCCGATATGTTGCGTGGAAAACAGGGGCGTTTCCGTCAGAATTTATTAGGAAAGCGGGTGGATTACTCCGGTCGTTCCGTGATTGTAGTGGGTCCGAATCTGAAACTCCATGAATGTGGACTGCCGAAAAATATGGCGCTCGAATTATTCAAGCCGCACATGGTAAATGAATTGATTAACCGGGGTTATTCGCAAACGCCCCGCAGCGCAAAACTCATGGTGGAAAACCGGGAACCCATCGTATATGAGGTGCTGGAATATGTAGTCAAGGATCATCCCATTCTGCTGAACCGTGCCCCCACGTTGCATCGTCTGGGTATTCAGGCTTTTCAGCCTGTGTTAGTGGACGGGAAAGCTATTCGGATTCATCCCCTCGTATGTGCCGCGTTTAATGCCGACTTTGACGGTGATCAGATGGCTGTTCATGTTCCGTTGTCCATTCAGGCTCAGATGGAGGCACGGATACTTATGTTGGCCAGCCATAATATTTTACATCCGGCTAATGGTCGTCCCATTGCCATTCCGAGTCAGGACATGGTTTTGGGTACCTACTATTTGACCCGTCCCTTAAAGGGGGCAAAGGGAGAAGGGAAATCTTTTGGATCTTTTGATGAGGTCCTGCTGGCACTGGAAAATAAGGTTGTGGACCTTCATGCCATCCTCAATGTCAGGCATAAAGGGAAATGGTATAAAAATACAACCGCCGGGCGAGTTGTATTCAACTCAATCCTACCGGATAAGGTGGACTATGTTGATGATATTATTACGAAAAAACGTCTAGGCACTATTGTAAACCAGACCTATCTTCTGGCCGGTAATTATAAGACAGTAATGTTCCTGGATGATTTGAAAGATCTGGGTTTTCGAATCGCTACCCAAAGCGGTTCATCTATCTCTATTAGCGATATTCTGGTCCCTAAAAGGAAAGAAAAAATCATTGATGAAGCCTCAAAGGCCATCGATGATATCCATGCCAAATTTGATCGGCACATCCTGACGGATGGAGAACGATATAATAAGGTGATTGACGTCTGGACCCATGCTACCAACCGAGTGGCCGCGTCCATGATGGAAGAACTAGGTATGGACAGAGACGGGTTTAACCCGGTATTTATGATGGCTGACTCCGGTGCCCGAGGCAGTCAGGATCAGATCAAGCAGCTGGCCGGGATGCGTGGTTTGATGGCAAAACCGCAAAAATCCATGACTGGTGGTAAGGGTGAAATTATCGAATCGCCCATTACTTCTAATTTCAAAGAAGGTTTGACCGTGATGGAATACTTTATTTCCACGCACGGAGCCCGAAAAGGTCTTGCTGACACGGCCCTGAAGACGGCTGATGCCGGATACCTGACCCGCCGCCTGGTGGACGTGGCTCAGGATGTTGTCATTACATCCGAAGACTGCGGTACCATCAATGGTATCATGGTTTCCGATCTGAAGGAAGGTGAGGAGATCATTGAACCGTTGAAAGACCGGGTATTGGGACGAACCATTCAGGATGATTTCATCATTGACGGCGAAGTGAAAATAAAAGCCGGTACGGTCATCAATGAAAAAGAAGCGGCCATCATCGGCGAGAGTGATGCCAAGGTCATCCGAATTCGTTCGGTGTTAACCTGTGAGTCGCATCAGGGTGTATGTGCTAAATGTTATGGCTGGAATCTGGCCTTGCATCGTAATGTCAACATCGGTACCGCCGTTGGTATTCAGGCGGCGCAGAGTATTGGTGAGCCGGGCACACAGTTGACTCTCCGGACTTTCCATATCGGTGGAACGGCAACCCGCATCATTGAACAGTCGGAAGTGAAATCAAAATACGGTGGTCTGATCTCGTTCTCTGAAAATTATGAATATGCCGATACCATTGATGAGACGGGTACCAAAATCCGTCGTTGTATGTCTCGCCATGCAAAATTGAATATTGTGGATCCGAAAGATAAAGATGCCGTGAAAGTTGAATTCAACGTGCCTTATGGTGCCACCGTGCTGGTGGAAGATGGACAGACTATCAAGGCGAATACACTCTTATTCCAATGGGATCCTTACACTGATAGTCTCCTGGCGCGGCAGACCGGTACCGTAAATCTGAAAGACTTCATTGAAGGTGAAACCTTCCAGGTGGAAGCGGTCGAAAGCGGCAAGAAACAGATGGTGATTATTGAATCCCGCAACCGCCAGTTAAGTCCGCATATCGAATTGACGGACGAGGAAGGGAAAGTGCTGGCCGGAGGTACCATTCTGCCGGTAGGCGCTACGTTGGTTGTATCGGATAAGCAAAAAGTTGTACGAGGTGAAACCCTTGTGAAAATCCAGAAGGATATTGGTAAAACCCGGGATATTACGGGTGGTTTGCCACGAGTGGCAGAATTGTTTGAATCCCGTACACCGTCTAATCTGGCCGTGGTCACTGAAATTAACGGTATCGTGAAATTCGGTGAAACCAAACGTGGTGTTCGGAAAATCCTGGTTGAAAGCTCAGACGGAGATGTTCGCAAGTACAATATCCCCTACGGTAAACATGTTATTGTCCACGAGGGCGATTTCATCACCGCCGGTACCCAACTCTGTGAAGGAGCCGTATCACCGGTGGATATTTTACGGATTCTGGGTCCCAGCGCCGTGAGAGAATATCTAGTGAATGAAATTCAGGAAGTATATCGTTTACAGGGTGTGTCCATCAATGATAAACACATTGAAGTCATTGTGAAACAAATGATGAAGAAGGTGGAAATTGTTGATCCAGGTGATTCCAAATTCCTGGAAACGGAACGGGTTGATCGCCCCGATTTCTTTGCGGAAAATGAACGCATTGCGAAACTGGTGGTCATTACCGATCCTGGTGATTCCGATCTGGAAGAAGGAATGCTGATTGAAAAGACGGAAGTGACGGAGCTGAACAAGGCGTTAAAAGAAAATGATCAAAAGCCGGTAAAGACCAGGAAAACGAAACCGGCCACCTTCGAACCATTGCTGATGGGAATTACTCAGGCTTCCCTAAACACGGAAAGTTTCCTCTCAGCTGCCTCCTTCCAGGAGACAACCCGTGTCCTGACAGATGCTGCAACTGCCGGGAAAACAGACACTTTACGTGGTCTGAAAGAAAACGTCGCTATCGGTCGTATCATACCGGCTGGTACCGGTTTTCCGGAATTGCAAAATATTATTGTTGAAGGAAAAGATTCTGATTCAACGGCTTTTGAGCCGGTAGCGGAAAGCGTTTAATCGGTAGAAATTCGTACAGTTATGAGACAAAAATGTTTTGCGTCCATTTTCAATTCATCGATAACTTTATGGGCTAAATAATAATCTAATATGCCGACAATAAATCAACTCATTCGCAACGGAAGAAAGCGGGTTGTCAAGAAGACATCGACACCGGCTTTAAAAGGAAACCCGCAGAAGCGGGGTGTGTGTACTCGTGTATATACAACGACCCCTAAAAAACCGAATTCAGCCTTACGGAAAGTCGCTCGTGTACGCCTGACAAACGGCATGGAAGTTGCCGCTTATATTCCGGGGGAAGGTCATAATCTTCAGGAACACTCCATTGTTTTAATCGAGGGTGGTCGTGTGAAGGATTTGCCCGGAGTTCGGTATCATATTATCAGAGGAACTTTGGATACGGCGGGTGTTTCCGACCGGAAGACCAGTCGTTCACGTTATGGAGCTAAACGCCCGAAAGCTTAATGGTTTAACATGAGAAGAAGACGTCCAGAAAAAAGACAGATATTGCCGGATCCGGTGTTCCAGGATTTAGCCGTTGCTAAATTTGTCAATTATCTTATGAAGCGTGGAAAAAAAGGTGTCGCAGAAAATATTTTCTATGGTGCCATGGATTCCATCAAACAGAAGACCAAAACCGACGGTTTGAAGATATTTAAAACGGCTATTGAAAATGCTTCCCCGCAACTGGAAGTAAAATCACGCCGTATTGGTGGTGCCACATATCAGGTGCCGATAGAGGTTCCCAAGCATCGTCAGTTTTACCTGGCATCACTATGGATTATAAATGCTTCCCGGGGCCGGAAGGGTAAGCCGATGGCCGATCGGCTTGCACTGGAGTTGATTGCAGCTGCAAATAATGAAGGTGGCGCAATCAAGAAGAAAGATGATACCCATAGAATGGCGGAAGCAAACAAAGCGTTTGCGCATTTCCGATAATATAGTCACTGATGAAGCTGATTCCTTTAGACCGCGTCCGCAATATTGGTATTATGGCCCATATCGATGCCGGAAAAACAACTTTGACCGAGCGCGTTTTGTATTATACCGGCCGGACCCATAAAATCGGTGAAGTCCATGAAGGCGGTGCCACTATGGACTGGATGGAGCAGGAAAAAGAGCGGGGTATTACCATTACATCCGCTGCGACAACCTGCCTTTGGGATGATCATCGGATTAATATTATCGATACCCCTGGTCACGTCGATTTTACCGTCGAAGTGGAACGTTCCCTCCGTGTGCTGGATGGTGCAGTGGCCGTATTTTGTGCCGTGGGCGGCGTTGAGCCGCAAAGTGAAACGGTGTGGCGACAGGCGGATAAATATGATGTTCCCCGGATTGCCTTTGTAAATAAAATGGATCGTGTCGGTTCTGATTTCTATCATGTTGTTGATATGATGAAATCCCGGCTCCATGCCAATCCTCTGCCCCTTGTGATTCCCATTGGTGCGGGTGAATTATTTACGGGGATTGTCGATCTGCTATCTATGAAAGCAATTCTCTATAATGAATCCACTCTGGGGGCGCGCTTTGATTATGCCGATATTCCGGCTGACATGCAAGAGGTGGCGGAAAAATGGCGCCATCATTTGATTGAGGAAACGGCAACCTATGATGAACGACTCCTGGAAAAATATTTAGGTGATGAAGAAATCACCGTTGATGAAATAAAGGCCGCGTTGAGAAAAGGGTGTCTTGATAATACATTTGTACCCACACTGTGTGGTTCAGCGTTTAAGAACAAGGGTGTGCAGAGATTGCTGGATGCAATTGTTGATTTCTTGCCCTCTCCGTTGGATGTGGGCGCAATTGTTGGTGTAAAACCCAATGATTCCGATGTTGAATTAAAGCGGGAACCTGACGAAAAAGAGCCCTTTAGTGCGCTGGCTTTCAAGATTACGACCGACCCCTTTGTTGGACGTTTAACCTATATCCGGGTTTATTCCGGAGTATTGGAAAAGGGGTCATATATTTTTAACCCCAATACGGGGAAACGGGAGCGGATCAGTCGGCTGGTTCTGATGCATGCGAATAAACGTGAAGATATGCAAAGGGTAGCGGCCGGTGAAATTGTTGCCGCTGTCGGATTGAAATCCACGAATACCGGGCATACCTTATGTGATGAAAAACATCCCATCGTTCTGGAATCCATGGACTTCCCCGAGCCGGTAGTTGAGGTGTCAGTAGAGCCGGTAAGTAAAGCTGATCAGGATAATCTCTCTAAGAGTCTTGTGAAGTTGTCTGAGGAAGATCCTACCTTCCGGGTTTCAACGAATGAGGATACGGGGCAGACCATCATTGCCGGAATGGGTGAGTTGCATTTGGAAATTCTGATCGACCGTTTATTGCGGGAATTTAAAGTTCGGGCCAATGTGGGAACACCGCAGGTGGCATATACGGAAGCGATTACGACCCGTGTGGAAAAAGTTGATAAAAAATTCGTGCGGCAATCCGGTGGTCGCGGACAGTATGGTCACGTCGTTATCAATGTCGAACCCAATGAAGAGGGTAAGGGGTATCATTTCGAGAACAAGATCGTGGGTGGTGTCATTCCCCGTGAATATATCAATCCTGTGAATGAGGGGATCAAGGAAGCCCTGAGCAATGGTGTGCTGGCTGGCTATCCCATCGAGGATGTAAGGGTTGAGTTGGTTTTTGGTTCTTATCATGAAGTGGATAGTTCTGAAATTGCGTTTAAGGTCGCAGGATCGATGGCAATTCAGGAAGCCTGTCGTAAAGCGCGACCGGTATTGATGGAACCGATTATGAATGTTGAAATTGTTACACCGGAAGAATATTTAGGAGATGTGATGGGGGATATTAATTCCCGTCGCGGAAAAATTGATGGAATGGCTCAACGGAAAGATGCTCAGGTCATTACGGCATCGGTTCCACTGAGTCGCATGTTTGGATACGCCACGGATCTGCGTTCGATCACACAGGGGCGGGCTGTTTTTCATATGGAATTTTCAAATTATCAGAAAGTCCCTGCCAGTGTCCAGACTGAAATCATGGAACGTGTTCACGGAAAGGCGTCTTAAGGAGGACCCATGTCAAAGGCAAAATTTGAGAGGACGAAGCCTCATATAAACATCGGAACGATAGGTCATGTAGATCATGGTAAGACGACATTAACGGCGGCAATCACTCTGGTACAGGGTGCCCGCGGGATGTCAGAGGTACGGTCATTTGATTCGATTGATAACGCTCCGGAAGAGCGTGAGCGTGGTATTACGATCCAGACGGCTCATGTGGAGTATGAGACGGAGAATCGTCATTATGCCCATGTGGATTGTCCGGGCCATGCGGATTATATCAAGAACATGATCACGGGAGCCGCTCAGATGGATGGCGCGATTCTGGTAGTAAGTGCCGCCGATGGTCCCATGCCGCAGACCCGTGAGCATGTATTGTTGGCTCGCCAGGTGAATGTTCCCAGCATTGTGGTTTATATGAATAAGACAGACCAGGTGGATGATCCGGAGCTGTTGGAGCTGGTGGAGATGGAATTACGTGATTTATTGAATGAATATGAATTTCCGGGGGATGATACCCCGATTATCATGGGGAGTGCATTAACGGCACTGAATAATCCTAGTGATGCAGAGGCGACGAAATCGATCGTGGAATTACTGGATGCCTGTGACAGCTTTATTCCGGAACCGAAGCGTGATATTGATAAGCCGTTTTTAATGCCGGTGGAAGATGTATTCAGCATTACCGGTCGTGGTACGGTGGGTACGGGACGTATTGAGCGCGGAATCGTGAAGGTTGGTGATGAGTTAGAGATTCTTGGTATGGGGGTTCATCGCAAGACGGTATGTACCGGTGTTGAGATGTTCCGTAAGATATTGGATGAAGGTCGTGCCGGAGATAATGCCGGATTATTGCTGCGTGGTGTGGACAAGGACGAATTATCCCGCGGGATGGTATTGGCCAAACCGGGGAGTATTACACCGCATACGAATTTCAAGGCCAATGTGTATGTGTTGAAGAAGGAAGAGGGCGGACGTCACACACCGTTTTTTGATGGATATCGGCCGCAGTTTTACTTCCGTACGACGGATGTCACGGGAGTGGCCCATTTGCCGGAGGGAACGGAGATGGTGATGCCAGGTGATCAGGTGGAATTAACGGTAGAGTTGATAACCCCGATTGCGATGGATAAGGAATTGCGCTTTGCGATTCGTGAAGGAGGGCATACGGTGGGAGCCGGTGTTGTAACGGAGATAATTAAGTAAGGACTGAAACGTGCCGAAGCAATCCATTAGAATCAGTTTAAAAGCCTACGATCATTCTCTGCTGGATAAGTCAACCGAGAAGATCGTGAAAACGGCTAAATCGACGGGTGCCGTTATTTCAGGCCCGATTCCCATGCCGACGAAACGTACCATTTATACGGTATTGCGTTCTCCTCATGTTGATAAGAAATCCCGGGAACAGTTCCAAACGAAAATACACAAACGGGTCGTGGATATCCTCAATTCAACCCCCAAAACGGTTGAATCTCTTATGAAGCTGGATCTTCCAGCCGGTGTGGATATTGAGATAAAGGTTTGATCAAATGCGTGGATTGATAGGAAAAAAGATTGGAATGACCCAGATCTATAACGATCAGGGGAAAGTTCTGCCGGCAACGGTGATTGAAGCCGGTCCCTGCGTTGTGACCCAGGTGAAAACCGAAGATCACGACGGCTATAATGCTGTCCAGGTGGGGTTTGGTGAGCGGAAGATGAAGCACACTAGTAAACCTTTGGCTGGGCATTTTGAGAAAGCGGGCACATCGCCGAAGAAAATTATCGCTGAATTCAAACCTGTGCCGGGTTTTGATTATCAGACTGGACAGAAATTTACTGTGACATTGTTCAGGGTGGGCGATAAAGTCAATGTCCGCGGAACGTCAAAAGGTCGCGGTTTCGCCGGTGTAATAAAACGGCACAATTTTCAACGCCAGAATGAAACACACGGTCAGAGCGAATACCTGCGCCACCCTGGTTCCATCGGACAGGCATCCGATCCGTCCCGGGTGTTCAAGGGTATGAAAATGGCTGGTCATTATGGCGTTGACAATGTAACCGTGCGAAATTTGGAGGTAGTTGGTGTTGACCCGGAGAAAAACCAGCTTTACCTCAAGGGTGCAGTCCCGGGCGCGAATAACGGATATTTAACCATTACGAAATAATTATGGACATCTTAGTTAAAAACAGCGATGGCAGTGAGAGCAAAAAAATCAAGGTGGATAAATCCGTTTTCGGGATTGAACCCAATATGGCTGTGATTCATCAAGCCGTGGAAATGGAATTAACCAATATGCGGCAAGGGACCCATTCTTCCAAAACGCGCGGCAAGGTCAGCGGGGGAGGAAAGAAGCCCTGGAAACAAAAAGGTCGTGGTGCCGCTCGAGCCGGTTCCACACGATCACCCATTTGGCGTGGTGGTGGAACGGTTTTCGGTCCTCAGCCTCATCCATACGGCAAGCATATGCCCAAAAAGATGAATCGTTTGGCTCGTCGCAGCGTATTATCCGGTAAGGCGGCGGAGAATGCCATTATTGTCATTGATAAGATTGAGCTGGATGGCCCCAGAACAAAAGTGGCACAGGAGCTGTTGATGACCCTGGGTATTGCCGGTAAAAAAGTCGTTTTTCTTCCGGCTGTCGTTGAAGAAAATGTATTACTCAGTTTCAGAAATATCAAGAATGTAACGGTTATTCCCAGTACGCATGCCAGTACCTATGATCTGGTGGATAGCGACGTACTGCTATTTGATAAGGCGGGATTAGCCTTGCTCAATGAAACATTAAGTGAAAAGAATTAAAATGCCGGATTTTAAAGATATCATTATCAGACCGATATTTACGGAGAAAATGAGCATCCTTGAAGAGACAGAACGTAAATACGCTTTCGAGGTTGACCCGGGCGCGAATAAAATTTCCATCAAACGTGCGGTTGAGGAATTGTTTGATGTGAAAGTAGTCAAGGTTGCAACCATGAATCGCAAAGGAAAGGCCAAGCAGATGACCGTGCGTTCCGGTGGGAGGACAATACGGACTACGGGACGGCGCTCAAATTGGAAACGGGCTGTAGTTACGTTGCAGGATGGATATTCAATCGATTTATTGAAGGGTGAAGGTTAATGGGAATCAGGACAATAAAACCGACCACTCCCGGCAATAGGTTTGCGACTCGTTCCGATTTTAGTGAAATCACGACGGATAAGCCGGAAAAATCCTTAACCGTTGCCCTGCGTAAAACCGGTGGCAGAAATAACAGCGGTCGCATTACCTGCCGTCATCGTGGTGGCGGTCATCGTCGTCGTTACCGTATCATTGATTTTAAACGGAATAAATATGACATCCCCGGTAAAGTGGTCACAATTGAATATGACCCGAATCGGTCGGCAAACATTGCGCTGATTCATTATGCCGACGGTGAAAAACGATATATTCTGGCACCTGTTGATTTGAAGGTGGGAATGAGTATTGTGTCCGGTGAAGATGTGCCTTTAAAGACCGGGAATGCTTTGCCGCTGAAAAAGATCCCTACTGGTATGTTTGTTCATAATGTTGAGCTGGTTCCGGGTAAGGGTGGACAGTTGGTACGCAGTGCCGGTGTAGTGGCTCAAGTAATGGCTCATGATGAAGGATTTACGACACTGAAGTTACCCTCCGGGGAAGTTCGAATGGTTCGTGAAACCTGTTACGCTACGCTAGGTCAGGTTGGGAATCGGACTCATGAACAGATTATTTCCGGAAAAGCAGGGCGAAGCCGCTGGTTAGGTCGTCGACCGACCGTGCGTGGCGTGGCGATGAACCCGGTTGATCATCCCATGGGTGGTGGTGAAGGTAAAACATCCGGTGGTGGTCACCCAAAAACACCGTGGGGAAAACCGACCAAGGGCTATAATACCAGAAAGAAAAATAAGAAATCCAATGATATGATTATCAGGAGGAGAAAGTAATATGCCACGTTCCTTGAAAAAGGGTCCTTTCGTCGATGAAAAACTCCTGAAGAAAATTGAGGCTATGAATGAAGCGGGGAAAAAGAAGGTAATAAAAACCTGGTCCCGCCGTTCAATGATTACACCGGAATTTGTAGGTCATACCCTGGCTGTGCATAACGGGAATAAATTTATCCCGGTTTATATCTATGAAAATATGGTGGGACATAAGTTAGGTGAATTTGCACCCACACGAACCTTTAGAATGCATTCGGGAGATAGAAAGAATTAAACATGGAAGCGACAGCAAAACATCGTTATATCCGTCAATCTCCCCGGAAAGTTCGTAAGACGCTTGAACTAGTCCGCGGGAAGCAAGTCGGCGCGGCGTTAAATACGCTGCATTTTTCACCGGAAAAGGCTGCCGTGGTCATTGAAAAGACCTTACGATCAGCCGTAGCGAACCTGATGGTGATATCGGATGATAAATCGATCGATCCGGAATCATTATATATCGTGCAAGCCTATGTGGATGGTGGACCGGTGATGAAACGGTTTCGCGCTGCATCCATGGGTCGAGCTAGCCGGTTGCGTCGCCCGTCAGCTCATTTAACTATTGTTGTTTCTGACAGCAAATAATTCGGAGGAATTTTGGGTCAAAAAACACATCCAGTTGGTTTCAGATTGTCCGTCAATAAGAATTGGCGGTCTAAATGGTTTTCACCAAAGGATAGCTTCGCCAAGGAGTTGGCCGAAGATGTGAGGATCAGAAAATACCTGAAAATCCGTCTGCCGAATGCTGGTATTTCAAAAATTGAGATCAGCCGTACCTCCAAGGTGGTGACAGTTACCATTTTTACAGCCCGTCCTGGGATTGTTATTGGAAAAGGTGGCGAAGAAGTGTCCCGGTTGAAACGGGAAGTAAAGCAACTCACCAACAAAGATATCCAGATTAATATTTCTGAAGTGAAACGCCCCGAGCTTGACGCTGCTCTCGTAGGTGCCAATATTGCTCATCAGCTGGTGAAGAAAATATCCTACCGGAGGGTAGTTAATAAAACAATTCAATCTACCATGCGTATGGGTGCTGAGGGAATTCGTATTAATGTGGCGGGACGTTTGGGGGGAGCTGAAATTGCCCGTAGTGAGAAATTCATGGAAGGGAAAGTTCCATTGCACACCTTAAGAGCAGATATTGATTACTGCCTAACAGAAGCGCACACTACTTACGGAGTCATCGGAATTAAAGTATGGATTTGTAACGGTATAAGCAGTAGTAAATAAATATGTTAGAACCGAAAAAAATTAAATATCGTCGTCATCATCGCGGACATCGTCGTGGGATGGCCATGCGCGGAAATTATGTCGCTTTCGGCAGCTACGGTTTGAAAGCCATGGAACCCGGCTGGATCACCGCCCGCCAGATTGAGGCTTCCCGTATCACCATCGCCCGTGTCGTGCGTAAAATAGGGAAAATGTGGATTCGGATATTCCCTGATAAGCCCATTACCACGAAACCGGCGGAAACCCGTATGGGTAAGGGGAAAGGTGCCCCGGAGTATTGGGTGGCCAATGTGAAACCGGGTCGTATTCTATTTGAAGTGGAAGGTGTTACCCGCGAGCAGGCCGAGGAAGCGTTTGTCAATGCCAGTCATAAATTACCGATCAAAACAAAAATAGTTGAGCGGCGGGAGTTTTAAGTACCATGAAAAGAAGTCAGATAGAAGAACTTACCGTTTCGGAACTGGAGCTCAAGCTTCAGGATGATATGGACGCGCTCAGGAATTTGCGGTTTCAAAAAGCGTTACAACAGATTGAGGACCCGTTGCAGATTCGGTTTTTAAAAAAGGAAATTGCCCAGATTAAAACAGTTTTACACGAATATGAGCTGGGTATAAGAGAGATCAAGGATGGAGATAAATAATGGCTGTAACGCGTAAAAAACAATCCTTAATTGGCGAAGTTGTCAGTACCAAAATGGAAAAAACGGTTGTAGTTGATGTCTCCTGGAAGGTTCCCCATCCTATATATAAAAAATATATCCGCCGTAATAAGAAATATATGGCCAATGTATCCTCGGTAGTACCGAAAGAAGGGGATCTGGTTAAAATAATCCACTCACGTCCCATGAGTAAGAATAAGAAATGGCGTGTGAGTGAAATCGTTCGTGAATCGAAAAATATTGGATAAGAATCGTGATTCAACAGGAAACTAGATTAACAGTAGCGGACAATACCGGAGCAAAAGAAGTTCTGTGCTTTAAGGTTTTGGGTGGTTCGGGTCGTCGCTATGCATCGGTCGGCGATATTGTGGTGGTTACCGTTAAAAAAGCCATTCCCGGTGGAATGGTCAAAAAAGGACAGGTAACACGCGCGGTCATCGTCCGTACGCGGAAGGAAATCCGCCGGAAAGACGGTTCTTACATTCGGTTTGATGATAATGCCGCCGTTCTGTTGAATTCCCAGGGGGAACCCCGTGGCACACGTATTTTCGGACCAGTAGCCCGTGAATTGCGTGATGGCGGTTATATGAAAATCGTTTCGATGGCACCGGAGGTATTATAATGTTTGTGAAAAAAGGAATGACCGTCCGGGTAATTAGCGGCAACCACAAAGGGAAAGAAGGAAAGATTCTGTTTGTATTTCCCAAGAAAAATCGGGTGATAATCGAAGGTGTAAATCTGATTCGCCGCTCAACCCGGCCTTCACAGGAAAATCCCAGTGGCGGTTTTATTGAGAAGGAGGCACCGATCCATGTTTCCAATGTGATGGTAATACATGGGGGGCAGCCAACCCGGATCGGGTATAAATATTTGGAAGACGGTTCCAAAGTCCGTGTGGCAAAAAAAACTGGTGAAGAGATAGAGCTCTGATATGGCCGAAAAGAAAACAAAGAAAAAAACCACAAAGAAAAGTGATTCCTATACGCCTAATTATAAGCGTATCTATCAGGAAACCATTATTCCTAGCCTGATGAAGCGGTTCGGGTATAAAACAGCCATGCAAGTCCCGCGGCTGGAAAAGATTACAATCAATTACGGGATTGGTGATGCCAAGAATAATTCGAAGGCCTTGGAGAGTGCATTGAAAGAACTGAATCTAATTGCGGGACAAAAGGCCGTCATTACTCGATCACGGAAAGATATTTCCAACTTTAAAATCCGAAAGGGTTTTCCGGTGGGAGCAATGGTGACTTTACGGGCTAACCGGATGTATGAATTCTTTGAGCGATTGAATTCAATTGCATTGCCCCGTACACGTGATTTCAGAGGTTTATCCTTCAAATCCTTTGATAAGCGTGGGAATTATAACTTTGGTGTGACCGAACAGATCATTTTCACGGAAATTGATTATGATAAAATTGATACGATCCGGGGAATGAATATTACTATTACAACAACGGCAAAAACCGACGACGAAGCCTATTGGTTATTAAAGGAATTTGGCTTACCGTTACGGGAAAAACCGGTAAAAAGCATAGAAGAAGCTGAGGCAGCTTAATGGCAAAGAAATCACTAATTGTAAAAGCCAGGAAACAGGCAAAATTTTCGACGAGAAAATATAACCGGTGTTTTAAATGTGGTCGTCCCCATGGCTATATCCGACGTTTTGGATTATGCCGTCTATGTTTCCGCGAAATGGCATTGCGGGGAGAAATTCCTGGAATCACAAAGGCTAGCTGGTAGGGAGCAAATTTCATGGGTATGACAGATCCAATCGCAGATTTTCTCACCAGAATCCGAAATGGAATGCGGGCCGATAAACGGTGGGTGGATATCCCTTCGTCCAATCTGAAAAAGCGCATTGCTTTCATTCTGAAGGAAGAAAAATATATTGAGGATTTTATGTTTGTTGCGGATGGAAATAAGAGTTCCATTCGTGTGTTTATTAAATACGATTATCATGGTAAACCCATTATCACTGGTATTGAACGTGTGAGCAGACCCGGTTGCCGCCGCTATGTGGGTGCGGATGATATTCCCCGTGTCCTGGATGGCCTGGGAATTTCCATTTTGTCCACATCAAAGGGTGTGATTTCCAATAAAACTGCCAAACGGTTAAACGTAGGCGGCGAAATATTATGCAATGTCTGGTAAACTATGTCTAGAATAGGTAATAATCCAATTTCCATTCCCGAAGGAGTGAATGTCACTCTTCAGGATAATGTGGTGACGGTAAAGGGTAAAAAAGGCCAGTTATCCGTCACTGTTCATCCCAAGATCAAGGTTGTGCAGGAAAATGGTACCCTGGTCGTATCCCGGACGTCTGAATCCAAGACCCAGAAAGCGTTGCACGGCACGACCCGCCAATTGTTGTCCAATTGTGTTATTGGTGTCACGGAAGGATTCCAGAAAGTCCTGGAGATCCGTGGGGTTGGTTATCAGGCTGTGGTCGAGAATAACAGGTTGATTTTACAGCTAGGATATTCACACAGCATTGTATTTGATCCGCCGGAAGAGATCAATATCCAGGCCAGCCGTACGGAGATCACTATCACTGGGATAGATAAACAATTAGTCGGTGAAGTCGCCGCGAAGATTCGTTCGTTCCGGAAGCCGGAGCCCTATAAAGGAAAAGGGATTCGCTATAAGGATGAATATGTAAGAATTAAACAAGGAAAGACGGTAGGTAGCTAAAGATGGCCAAGTCTAAGAAAGAAATTGCTCGTTTTACCCGTAACCGAAACCGGAGTAAACGCACGGCACGTTTTCATCCCGATCGTCTGCGTTTATGTATCTACCGGAGCAATAAACATATATCGGCCCAGATAATTGATGATTTTAAAGGTGCTACGATTGTCTCTGCGTCCAGCATTGATAAAGATTTGGTGAAAAAACTGGAAAAAGTAACCACCAAGGTCGAGCGGAGTAAAATTGTTGGTAAAGCCCTGGCGGAACGCGCGAAAAAACAGAAAATAGCCAAAGTCGTTCTCGACCGGAATGGCTTTACCTATCATGGACGGGTTCAGGCCCTTGCCGATGCGGCCCGTGAAGATGGCTTATCCTTTTAGAAACGGAGTAATGATTAGCAGATGATCAATCCAGCTGAATTAGATTTAAAAGAAGAAATCGTTGTCCGCATCAAGCGGGTCGCGAAAGTGACATCCAGGGGTAAGCGTTTTCGTTTTACCGCGGTAGTGGTTGTCGGTGACGGAAAAGGACACGTTGGTGTTGGTGTAGGTAAGGCCAATGAAGTCATTGCCGCCATTAATAAATCGAAAGAAAATGCCAAACAAAATATTGTGAAGGTTCCCGTTATAAACGGGACGATTCCGCATAAAATTATTGGTAAATATGGTGCCAGCAGCGTCATGCTGAAACCGGCTTCCCCTGGTACGGGAATTATCGCCGGAGCGGCTGTCCGTGCCGTGATGGAACAGGCCGGCATCCATAATATATTGACCAAACGGCTGGGTTCAAATAACGCCTTGAATGTGGTTAGGGCCACCATGACAGCACTGACGGAAATGCAGGATGCTGTATCGGTTGCCAGTAAACGGGGCATGACGATTAAAGAAGTATTTAACTGATATGGCTAAGAAAAAAGAATCCAAACTGAGAATTACACAGGTTAAAAGTCCCATCGGACATAATAAGAAATTCAGGAAAACCCTGGAAGCCCTGGGACTTCGACGACTTCATCATACCGTTGAGCATGCGGATAATCCGGTTATACGCGGCATGATTAAAAAAATTGATTTTCTGTTGAAGGTCGAGGAAATTTCATGAAAATTAATGATTTGAAACCTGCTTCCGGCGCGAAGAAAAATACTAAAAGACTGGGACGAGGCCCTGGGAGTGGATTGGGTAAAACTTCCGGTCGGGGTCATAAAGGCGCCGGACAACGGAGTGGGAATAAAAAACGGACATGGTTTGAGGGCGGACAGATGTCGTTACAGCGACGTTTGCCGAAACGGGGTTTCTCCAACCATTTATTTCGCAAAGAGTATCAAATTGTCAATCTTTCGGACCTGAATAAGTTGGAAGAGAAAACAATCGATTCTACTGTATTGTACAATCACGGTTTAGTGCGTTCGGCGTTACGTCCGGTGAAAATTCTGGGCAATGGTGAACTTGACCATGCCATTATTGTGGAAGCGAATGCTTTCAGCGTGGGAGCAAAAAATAAAATTGAGCAACAGGGAGGCAGTGCGAACGTCCTGTGATTGATAAAATTAAAAACATCTTCAGTATTCCCGAACTCCGGTCCCGAATTCTATTTACGTTTGGAATTTTGATTGTCGTTCGTATTGGGGCTCACGTTCCCATACCGGGTGTTGACGGAGAAGCCCTGGGTGCGGCCATCCAGAATTTCCAGAACACCCTGTTTGGCCTCTACGATTTATTTGCCGGAGGCGCGTTCAAGAAGGCCACCTTATTTGCCCTGGGAATCATGCCCTATATTTCGGCCTCCATTATTATTCAGTTAATGGGGTCTGTGGTTCCGTATTTCCAGCGCTTACAAAAGGAGGGCGAAGAAGGGCGGAAGAAAATAACGCAATTGACCCGCTATGGAACTGTTTTGATCGGTGCCATGCAGGCCTATGGTGTTACCGTATTCCTGGAGAGCATGACGGCCAACATAGGCGGCGCCACGGTTTCTGTCATTCCTCATCCCGGATTCCTATTCAAATTCACTGCCATAGTGAGTCTGATTACTGGTGTTATTCTCCTGATGTGGCTTGGAGAACGGATTACGGAGCGTGGAATTGGGAACGGTATATCATTGATTATCATGGTAGGTATTTTGTCACGTTTTCCCAATGTCATCTTGGCTGAGATAACATTGATTCAGGAAGGAGTACGAAATCTCCTGGGTGAATTTATTCTCATGGGTATTTTCGTGATAATCGTTGGGATTGTAATTCTGTTGACACAAGGTACGCGAAAAATACCCGTTCAATATGCCAAACGTGTGGTAGGACGCAAGGTATACGGTGGGCAGTCCACGCATATTCCCTTGCGCGTCAATACGGCGGGAGTGATGCCCATTATCTTTGCTCAGTCCATTATGTTTATTCCCACGACGGTTGCCACCTTTTTCAGCGAATATGATTTCATGCAATCTATCATGCGATGGTTTTCTTTTGATCATCCGTTTTACTGGATTGTATTTGGTAGCATCATCGTTTTCTTTACCTATTTTTATACAGCCATAGCTTTTGATCCGGTTCAGGTTTCCTCCACTATGAAACAGCAGGGTGGATTTATTCCCGGAGTCCGGCCCGGAAAACGCACGGCCGAGTATATTGACAATATTCTGACTCGTGTAACATTACCGGGGTCCATATTTCTGGCTTTGATTGCCGTGACGCCCTATGCGATTATGAAGGCCACGGATATCGGATACGATCTGGCTTCCTTTTTTGGCGGCACCAGTCTGCTCATCATTGTTGGTGTGGCCCTGGATACTTTACAGCAGATTGAATCCCACTTGATGATGCGTCATTACGACGGATTTTTAACCAAGGGTAAAATCCGTGGGCGGAGGAGAATGTAACCCATGGTTGCGATTCGCTCCCAGAAAGAAATTGATCTCATTACCGAAAGCTGCCAGATTGTGGCTGATACACTGATCATGCTGGAAAAATTGATCAAGCCCGGCGTATCGTTGATTGCGCTGGATCAGGCAGCCGAAGATTATATCCGGTCTCAGGGCGCCCGTCCCGCCTTTAAAGGATATATGGGCTTTCCTTCCACTTTATGTCTGTCGGTGGATGATGTAGTCGTCCATGGCATTCCCAGTAATCGTGCCTTGAAGGATGGAGAAGTCATTGGCGTGGATTGCGGGGCCGAGAAAAACGGATACTACGGCGATTCAGCCCGGACATATTCCGTCGGTACCATCGCTGAGGATAAAAAGGAATTAATGCGTGTAACGCAGGAAGCTTTAATGCTGGGGATTGAAAAGGCACGGGTCGGAAATCATGTTTCAGATATTGGTCATGCTATCCAGACTCATGTGGAGAAGCACGGCTACTCTGTTGTTCGTGAACTCGTAGGGCATGGCATTGGAACGCAATTGCACGAAGAGCCGCAGATCCCAAATTATGGTTTGCCAAACCGCGGACATAAACTGCGTACCGGAATGGTTCTGGCCATTGAACCCATGATCAATATGGGTTGCAAGGAAGTGTTCACGGAATCCGATGGCTGGACGGTGAAAACACAGGATGGATCGACCAGCGCCCATTTCGAACATACCATTGCCATTACGGCAAATGGACCAAAAATATTAAGCGTTGGACGGAATCATGGCTAAAGAAAAACCCATCACTGTGGAAGGAATCATCAAGGAAACATTGCCGAATGCCATGTTTCGTGTTGAAATCGACATCGGTGGTAAAAAACACGAAGTACTGGCTCATGTGAGCGGAAAAATGCGTATGCATTTCATCAAAATTTTACCGGGGGATAAGGTAACGCTGGATATATCACCTTATGATTTATCACGGGGACGAATTACATACCGTCAGAAATAGGAGAACTATGAAAGTCCGTCCATCAGTAAAAAAAATGTGTTCAAAATGCAAAATTATACGGCGTAAGGGCGTCGTATTAGTGATTTGCGAAAATCCCAAACACAAACAACGACAAGGGTAAAAGTTTATGGCACGTATTGCCGGAGTAGATATTCCAAGAGATAAGAAAGTTCCATATTCATTATGCTACATTTTTGGTATCGGCCTTACCACAGCACAGAAAATCTGTGATGAAGCCGGTGTGGACCGTGAATTACGGGTCCAGGATTTAAACGAAGAACAAGTGACGGCAATCCGTAACGCGATTAATTCTCTGGATGTGAAAGTCGAAGGAGAAAGCCGATCGCTAGTTGCCATGAATATTAAACGATTGAAGGATATCGGCAGTTATAAAGGTATCCGTCATCGCAGAGGATTACCTGTCAATGGTCAGCGCACAAAAACCAATGCCCGCACACGCAAAGGTCGCAAACGTACTATTGGGCTTGGTAGAGGTTGATTTGCAAGAAAGGATAAAAATTGGCTAAAGCTGGATCAGATAAGCGAAAAAAGAAAAAGAAGGGTTCAGTCGATCCTTCCGGTGTCGCACACATTAAAGCAACATTTAACAATACGCATATTACATTATCCGATAAATTCGGCAATGTGATTGCCTGGGCTACCGCCGGAACATCCGGATTCAAGGGGTCACGGAAAAATACAGCCTATGCAGCATCACAGGCAGCACAGAATGCGGCCAACGACGCCATGTCCATGGGACTGCAGAATGTAGAAGTACGAGTAAAAGGACCGGGTGCCGGACGCGAATCGGCAATTCGATCCCTGGCCGTTGCCGGATTACAGATTACATCCATCAAAGACGTCACACCATTACCGCATAATGGCTGTCGGCCACCAAAACGCCGCCGGGTATAAGGGGTAGGAGAAAACATGGCAAAGTTTACCGGAGCAAAAGGAAAGCTCGTAAGAAAATTTGGCGAAAACATCTTTGGTAATACCAAATATGACCGCCTCCTAGCTAAAAAACCATACGGTCCGGGACAGCATGGTCAGACCCGCCGTCGCCGGATGTCCAACTATGGTGTTCAGCTCAGTGAAAAACAAAAAATAAAATTCATGTATGGCTTGTTGGAAAAACAATTCCGCAACTATTTCAATAAAGCGGATCAAATGGTGGGTGAAACCGGAACGAACCTATTGCAATTATTGGAAAGCCGGCTGGACAATGTTGTCTACCGTTTAGGATTCGCACCTTCACGGCCGGCGGCACGGCAATTGGTCAACCACCGACATTTTTTGGTCAATGGTCGCTCCGTAAATATTCCGTCCTACCGGGTGAAACCGGGAGATGTAATTCAGGTTCGCAATAAAAGTAAAAAATTGGATATCATCCAGGATGCCATGCGGCGCATCAAAGGCGATATTGACTTGCCCTGGCTGGAACTTGACAAAGCCCGGATGTCGGGTACTTTTGTTGCCTTGCCAGAGCGGGACCAGATGAATTTGACTGTTAATGAACAGTTGGTCGTTGAGTTATACTCCAAATAAGAAATCAGAACAGGAATACCATGGCAAATAATTTAGATTTCAATCTAGCAATCGAAACGAAATCCGTCAGTGATAATAAAGCCGAGTTTATCGTGCAGCCACTGCAGCGCGGATACGGGATCACCTTAGGGAATGCTTTGCGCCGGGTGGCGCTTACGTCCATTCCTGGAGCCGCCATCACCAATGTAAGTATTGAGAATGTGCAACACGAATTTGCCAGCCTGGAAGGTGTACGGGAAGATGTGGCCGATATTATCATGAATCTGAAGGGTGTGCGTTTTAAATTAATGGACCAGAACCCCGATCGTGTTTTGCTTCATCTTCAGGGACCCTGTACCGTAACGGCCAAAGATATTCAGGATGTCAGTGATCAGTTCGAGATACTCAATCCCGATCATTATATCACCGAAATCAATGAAAAAGGTGAATTGAGGATGGAATTACGGATTGGCATCGGTAAGGGCTATGTCCCATCGGAGGAAAATGAATTACCCAATTCTCCCATCGGCATGATTTCCATTGACAGTATTTTCAATCCGGTGACCAAAGTGTCATATAATGTCACTTCACTCCCGGGTGAGAAAGAGTCCACAGAAATGCTGAAAATAGAAATCGAGACGGACGGGTCCATCACTCCCGTGGATGCCATATCCTATTCTGCCTCCGTCTTGACAGCACATTTGAAAACCGTTGAAGCATTAAGCCGTCCGGAAGTCCTGGAAGTCACGGATAATGTGAGTGAAGAAGTCCTGTCCATTCGGAAATTGTTAAAATCTACCATTGATGAAATGGAACTTTCCGTCCGAAGCTTTAATTGTCTCCAGGCTGCAGGTATTAAGTATATCAGTGAACTGGTGAGCAAAGAAGAAAGCGAAATGCTTAAATACAAAAACTTCGGCCGGAAATCACTAACCGAGCTGGTAGAAAAACTGGATGAAATGGGACTCCATTTTGGAATGAATGTTGACGAATATTTAACGGAAGAAATCTGACATGCGGCACCGTAAATCCACCCGAAAATTAGGCTTGTCAACCAAGTCACACCGCAAAGCGATGATGGCCAATATGGCAGCCTCCCTGGTTGAACACAAACGTATCAAAACGACTCATACCCGGGCCAAGGCTCTGCGGGAGTTTATTGAACCGTTAATTACCTTTGCCAAACGTGGTGATGTCCATGCCAGGCGTCAAGTGATGAGGAAAATTCGCCATAAGGATGTAGTGCATTCCCTGTTTCATGAAATAGCCCCGGTCTATGCCGACCGTCCCGGTGGATATACCCGCATAATTAAACTTGGTTTCCGTGATAATGATCGGGCCGAAGTATCGCTAATCGAATTGGTTGATATGGAAGGTGAAGGGACAAAAAAAGAGAAAAAATCGAAAAAAGACGACAAATCAGAATAAATAGATTATTTTCATCGTTCCATTGTCACATTTATTGACGAAACATTCAAGGGTAGTAATATTTACTACCCTTTTTACTTTAAGTCTGGTATTTACAGCTCCGGTTAATAAACCGCTCCAATACACCTGTCTATGGGTCGTACGAAATTCCATCCTCAGTGAACAGGCCATTGATGAAGTCGTCGACTTTGCAGCACGCAATAAAATTACCCATTTATTTGTACAGGTACGTGGTCGCGGGGACGCACTCTATCAATCCGATATCGTACCCCGCAGCGCCTTACTGGCGAATGATTCTTTTGATCCCCTGTCTGTTATTATCCGGAGAGCCCATTCCCGTGGGATTCAGGTTCATGCTTGGGTGAATGTCTATATTCTCTGGTCATCGAACTCCATGCCTTATAGTAATGATCATCTGGTATATACGCATCCGGACTGGTTTGACCAGGATGATCAGGCCAAGAATGCCAAAGCCATGATTCAGCAATACAGGGAGAAGAAGGGCAGGGATGAAGGCATCTATCTGGCGCCTCATCATCCCAGTGTAAATCCATATTTACTGGCTGTATTCAGAGAATTGGTAGCGAAATATGACCTGGATGGTCTGCATTTCGATTATATTCGCTACAAGGATTCCCATTATGGAAAGAATGATAAGGCGATGGAACATTATACCGATCATAACGGAGATGACCCGCAACGTTTTCTATTTATGAAGAACCTGAAAACCAATGATGTCCAAACTGCTTCCAAATTGTCAAAGTGGGGTGATTATAAACGCCAGGCTGTCACCAATCTGGTCAAGGATACACACCGCATGATTGCAGAGGTTCGTCCTGACTGCATTCTTTCAGCCGCTGTTAAACCCAATTTATATGAAGCACGTGACCGGTATTTACAGGAATGGGATGTGTGGTTGGCTGCCAATTATATAGACTGGGCAATCCCCATGAATTATTCCGTTTCCATCCGTGGATTTGCCAAGAATATTGATATTATTTATGATAATCTGCCTCAGAAATACCGCGATAAAATCATCATGGGCATTGCCACATATAATCAGAAAGCACCGGATGTGGCCGATAAAATCAAATATACAAAGATTACGCGATTTCCCGGCGTTGCTTTGTTCTCCTATTCGGTTGTAGGGAAAAATCCCCGCTACATGGATCAGCTGCGCAGCGTCCTGTTGCGTTGAACTAATAACCCAGAATCGCAGCCATATCGGCTTCCAGAGATTCGTCAGGCGTCTCGACGATGCGTCCCAGTTCAATCCCCTGCATCAGGAAAATTATTGTGGGTACGCGGTCAATGGTGAAATGATAACCACTCTCCGGATCCATGATTTTATCCCGATCCACGGCGACAAGGGTGAGTGAATTCTTGGGGTATTCCAGGCTATCCAGGATTTTCAGAAACCGGGGTACTTCCCGTCGGCTGTCGCTGCACCAGGTTCCGAATACCAGGACGATCTGAATTTCGCCTAAAATTTCCTGTACGGGCCGTAAGGCGAAGGTATCCACCTCATATTCAGCGAATTCCTTGTTGTACCATTTCCCGTGATAACCTGAGGTAATATCGCTGATGGTGCACATACCCAAGATCTTTTCCTCATCCATGACCGAAGCGCTGCTATCTTGATCCTGTCCCATGGCAAGGACAATGAATAGCAAAATGCAATGCAATAATTTCATATCACTCTCCCTTTCCACCGGATAATAAGAACAGTCAGAGCAAATTGGAAGGGAAAGATGGTCGTCCTGCCGGAAGCAAATGTTGTATTTTCTACCGTTGGATTAACCCTTATCAAGAGGATATCATGGCAAGAATTATCCATGCGCCGACAGGCCAAACATTACATTGCAAGGGATGGCCGCAGGAAGCGGCTTACCGTATGATTCAAAATAACCTCGATCCGGATGTAGCCGAGAATCCTGATGAATTGGTTGTATATGGCGGGAAAGGGAAGGCTGCCCGGTCGTGGGAAGCCTATGATGCCATTCTCCGTTCCCTGACCACTCTGGAGAATGATGAAACATTGTTAGTCCAAAGTGGGAAACCGGTTGGCATTTTAAAGACTCATCCTTCGTCTCCACGAGTATTGATTGCCAACTCCAACCTTGTGCCGCAGTGGGCGACGTGGGACCATTTTAATGAACTGGATAAAAAGGGTCTCATGATGTATGGTCAAATGACGGCCGGTAGCTGGATATACATCGGGACTCAGGGAATTCTTCAGGGTACGTATGAAACATTTGCCGAAGCCGCCCAGCAGCATTTCTCGGCTGATTTGCGCGGAAAATTTGTCCTCACCGCCGGATTAGGCGGCATGGGTGGTGCCCAACCACTGGCTGTTACGATGAACCAGGGTGTTTGTATTGTCGTGGAAGTTGATCCGCATCGGATTCAACGCCGCCTGGAAACAAAATATCTCGATATGGCAACCGAATCGCTTGATGAAGCACTCACATTGGCCCGGGACAAAGTCCTGGCCGGTGAACCATTGTCCATTGGTCTGCTGGGTAATGCGGCGGATATTATTCCCCAAGTGGCCAAAATGGGCATCGTACCCGATCTGGTAACCGATCAAACTTCGGCTCATGATGAATTGGATGGATATATTCCCAATGGAATGCGATATGATCAGGCTCTGGCTTTGAGGAAATCCAATCCCGGTGACTATACCCGGGAAAGTTTTCGCGCCATGGCCGAACATGTACGCGGCATTCTTAAGCTGAAGGAAATGGGAGCCATTTGTTTCGATTATGGGAATAATCTCAGAGGACAGGCGAAAAAAGCCGGTGTAACAGACGCCTTCACCTATCCCGGATTTGTACCGGCCTACGTCCGCGGCCTGTTTTGTGACGGTCGAGGACCTTTCCGCTGGGTGGCATTATCTGGAGACCCGGACGATATTTATAAAACGGACAAAAAAGTTTTGGAATTATTCCCCGAGGATAAAACACTGGTACGCTGGATTACGATGGCCCGGGAAAAAGTGAAATTTCAGGGATTACCATCCCGCATCTGCTGGCTGGGATATACTCAGCGTGCCCGTTTTGGTCTGGCATTGAACGAAATGGTGGCTTCGGGAGAATTAAAAGCACCCATTGTCATCGGCCGTGATCATCTGGACACCGGATCGGTGGCATCGCCCTATCGTGAAACGGAAGCCATGAAGGACGGTAGCGATGCCGTGGCAGACTGGCCCTTGCTGAATGCCCTGGTAAATACGACCAGCGGTGCGACCTGGGTTTCTCTTCATCATGGTGGTGGGGTAGGTATGGGGTTAGCCATTCATGCCGGACAAGTGATTATAGCAGACGGAACACCGGAAATGAGTGTACGACTGGACCGCGTTCTGACTAACGACCCAGGCATGGGGATTTTGCGTCACGCCGATGCGGGTTATGAAAGAGCGATAAATAATGCCCGCGAGTGGGGCTTGAAAATTCCGATGCTCGATGACTGATATTTCGGCCCTTTCCCATATCGGTAAATTGGTTACCACTGATCCGAAGACCGGTGAAGTACGGACCTATTCCAAGGTATCACTTTATCTCAAAGACGGGCGAATTCATTCGATCCAACCGGGAACCGCAAGCGGGGACCAAGTTCTGGACTGCCACGGAAAATTGGTTACTCCCGGTTTTGTCGATCCCCACACTCATCCTGTATTTTTCCGGGGCCGGGAACAGGAATTCATGGATCGCCTGGCCGGGAAATCCTACCAGGAAATTGCCGCCACTGGTGGGGGGATCCAATCCAGTATTGACGGTGTGCGGTCTGCCTCCAGGGAAGAATTGATCGATGTGGTCCGGAAACGGATGGATCGGTTCCTATCACTTGGAACTACGACGGTGGAAGCCAAGAGCGGCTATGGGTTGGATTTGGATTCGGAGCTGAAAAGTTTGGCTGTACTGGATGCCGTCAACCAAACGCATTCCATCGATATTCATCCAACCTTTATGGGGGCTCACGCAATTCCACCGGAGTATGCCGGGGATAAGGATGGATATGTTGGGTATCTCTGTGATGAAATGATCCCGGCCGTGGCCCGCCAGGGGATTGCAGAATATATTGACGTTTTCTGTGAGCAGGGTTATTTCACTGTAGCTGATAGCCGGAAAATCCTGAAACGGGGCCGGGAATTCGGTCTCGGCTTACGGATGCATGCCGATGAATTCAAGGATTCCGGCGCCGCTTCCCTGGCAGGTGAGTGTGGTTGCGTCACTGCTGATCATCTGATGGCTGTCAGCCGGACCGGCATTATGGATATGGTCCGAAATCAGGTCATTGGCACATTGTTGCCGGGAACAACATTCTTTTTGGGTTCAACCGATTATGCTCCTGCTCGGGACATGGTGAGGGCCGGAATGGATATTGCGCTGGCAACGGATTACAACCCGGGTAGTTGCCATATTCAATCCATGCCCTTCATTATCACGCTGGCTTGCATCTATCTGCATCTTCCCGTTCAGCTGGCGTTGAAAGCAGCTACATTTACCGCCGCTAAAACCCTGGATCGGGAACATGAAATTGGTGCCATCGCGCCGGGATATGTGGCCGACTTGATAATCTGGGACCTGGAGGAATTGGTTCAAATCCCTTATACCGTATCGGACATGCCGATCCGCACTGTTTTGAAGCGGGGAGAAATAGTGTAATTATTCCGTTCTTCTTCTTGCCGAATTGGAATTTTGATAATAAACTTCTTCTTACTATTTTTATAATAACGATTGATCAACCCTATGAAAAATAGAATTAGTCTTTCAGTAATTCTTTTACTGTTTTTGCAACCGGTGTTTGGGAATTACGCTTTTTACAATAAAGTGCGCAAAACCTGTGAAACTTACCGCGTTGATATTGTTAATAGCGGGATGGAATTAACAGCATCAAATTTTTCCCTGGAACTGGAAAGTAAACGGAATGATTTTGAAATGACGATGCTGGTAGGTTTTGCCGCGGCGGGACAGGCACTCATCCATCAACAATATTTGGCAAAAATGAAACAGAGATATACCCCCATACTTCCCCAAACCATTCAAGTCGTGGTTCATGTCCCCCTGGGACGAAAAGGGACGGTTATCACAGCCAGGGCTTCGGCCAGCAATGTTCAGCGGCTGGCGGAAGGGACGCTGAAATCATCAGAATTTATCCGCTTAATAAAAGATTCAATTACAACCTTATAAACAGGAGGAAAGATGTTTGATCCTAATTCATTTTCGGGATTAATGATAGAATATGCCAGAGCACTCGGCTGGTCTATTATTGCGGCAGTAGGGTTTGCCTTCGGTGTGGGCGTCGCCTTGAAAGTATTTGATTGGCTGTCTACCGATATTGACGAATGGGAAGAAATCAAGAAAGGTAATATGGGAGTTGCCCTGATTTTTATTTCATTGATCGTCATGGTGGGCATTCTAGTCAGTAAAGTAATATAATTCCTGTGCCTTAATAAAAAAGTCCGCGATCGGCGGACTTTTTTATTTTTGGGATATCCAGAGCGGGTTTGTAAACCCCGCCTGACCATTCACCGTCCATATTTCGGCTCGCAGGTATATCGGGCCGTTGATATCTATAATAATTCCAGCTTTCATCTGTAGGGCATCCGTTCCCCATTCCTTTATCATTTTTTCTTCCTGTCGATTCAGGTCACCCCTGAATAACCGGACGTGTGCAATATTGCCAAATAGGGGAGAGGATTCGCCCCAAAGCGCAACATCTGCCTTATCCGTTACAATCGATTCCCCCGTAAAATAGCGCTCATTCACAGTCAATTGCAGTGCAGGCCCGTTGGTAATGATGGAGCGCCCCTGCTTTAGATGGATCAATAATTCAGTGAGCGAGTGTGATGATTCTCTGGGAACGCCATTTCGGCATTGTCCCAGGATTTGTTCTCGGTGCATTGCGGTTGTCAGCATGGGAATTCTGATTTGATGAAATAGGTTGAAATTGCCGTGCGCATCGTTACCGGCGTAGATAAATCGTTTTTTCCCGTTCAATAATTGTCTGCGCCAACAGGACAATCCCGATTCGAAGTGCCGGTCAATGGATCCGTTTAAGATCTGCAATCCGTCCAATCCATCGTGATTCAGATCGGCATCTTCCCAGTATCCGCGATTAATGAGTAATTTTTCCAGCCAGGATACTGAAACCCGGGGATGGGCGGCGATTTTCAGGATCGAGTCCCCGGTTTTGGCTATGATATCGGCTATATCATATTCACTTCTGGTCTTGAACCAATCTTCGGCGCCGTCACCGCTTCCAGGAATAAAATCCGCATACCTATAAATCAGAAAATGGATATTTTTTCCCCGGCCATTCCGGACCGTGACTTCTTCCGCTGGAATCAGACGGAAAGAACCCGATTCATTGAGCGACTGGATTTCGAATCTGGATCGTTTCCACTTCCTCAAGTCCGGATCCGTTTCCGACCAGGAACCCGGTTTATCATCCAGGTCGTAGGAATGATCAGTGACAGCCAGGAAATCCAGACCGCAGGCGGCTGCAGCTTTTACCGTCATGGGCAGGGGAGCCCCAAACTCCACATAATCTTCCGTATAGGAACTGTGATAATGCAGGTCGCCCCAACAAAATACGGCGGAGCCGGGTAAAGGTGAATCGTCGACCCAGGTGGACAGGGCGGTGCCAGGGCTGGTTTTTACATTATGGTTGACAACGGTCCGGGTGGTGTTTCCCCGACGAAATGACACGGTGCCGGTAATGCGATGGACTCCGCTTTCGCTGGGCTGGAATTCTGTCGCGCCCCAATACCATCGTGTGGAAATTACCTCATTGTACCTTTTTTCAATTGTTTCGATTCTGCCGGAAGGGCATTCAATCATGATCTGAAACGTTTCCAGCGCAATGGGGAAGATGTGGGCATCTTTTATCAGGAGAAAAATAGGTATTGGTTTGCCGGGGTCCACCCGGTAAGGGACATCAACGATTATTTCCGGTTCCCGCTGATAATAGCGCGAAATAGGAAACCAGGGAAATCGGTAATGAATTTCGGTATAAGCTAACAGACCGGTAAACAGTCCGAGGCTGGAAGGGAATTTCATATTAATTGTACAATTCGTTCCAGGAAGTGCTGGTCGGTGGAATCAAAATATCCTTTTTCCGGTGAATCAATATCCAGAACGGCTAACACCGTCTTGGCCTTCTTTATTGGGATGACGATTTCCGATATTGTTTTATCATCACAGGCAATGTATCCGGGGTATTCCCTTACATCCGGGACGATGATGGTTTCACCCCGGGCGGCACTTTTTCCACATACGCCGTGACCGAATCGAATGGTTCCGCAGGCTATGACCGGTCCCTGACAGGGGCCGATTTCAAGTAATTCCGGTGCAACAACACGGTAAAATCCGGCAAAGATCCATTCAGGAAACGAGCGATAAAGACAGGAAGAGATGGTGGCCATTTTACCGATATCCGATAAGGAATATCCGTTCGGGCCGAGGAAGGCCTCTAATTCCACGAGCAACGACCGGTAAATATCCTGTTTCATCATAACAGGAAATAGAGCACCAACGCTCCGGTGACGGTGTTAATGAAATTGACGGTATTATTCCCGATCCATGACCAACCGGACACCTTCTCGGCCCCAATTCCGCAATGCGAAGAATGTTCGGTTGGTTGTGAACAGCGGGAACAGCGGTATTGGGCCTGGATCGTGGCACCCAGAGCAGAATCAAAGAGAGCACCGGTAAAACCGGCAATAACAATGATGCCAAGTATCCTCGGATCGCGGGTGATGATTAGGGAGAGGGCAGCAATAAAGATCGCACCTAATAAAGAGCCTAATAATCCCTGTACCGTTACTCCGCCGGATTGTCCCGGTAATACCGGTTTTAGGGTGATCAGGTTGCGTGGTGGTCGTTTACTCCGTAAACCCAGTTCTGTAGCCCAGGTATCGGCCGTGGCGGCTGCAATGGCCGCCAGATAGAGGAATATTCCCTTTTCCGATTGTAGATAAAAAGCGGAAAGAGCAATGATCAACGGGAGAGCCCCATTGGCATATACCTGGACGATGGATCGTGATTCACTGGATTGAAAATGATTATTCTCTCTGCCGTGTTGCCGACTCAACAGTGTTCCGCTGATGAGGAAGGAGAAAAGGTAGATGATCCATACCCAGCTCTGACTTCCGACAATGAATACACCCATGATCCAGGCACCGACCGTACCGTCGGGACTCAGCCAGCCGGATCGCATAATGATATAAAATACGATTGCCGAAAGAAAAATCCAGATCAGAAGCGGGTAGAAGTAGCCATGGTTCCATTGAATGATCAACAGGTCCAGCATCATAGCGGAGAGCAGAGGAACGGAAAGATTATCGGAACCGTTTCGACTGGTGGCTTCCGCCATCGTTGCCATCAGGGCCACCAGTCCTGCAAGACCGAAAATCACCCCCGAATGGAGGGGATAGAGGAGTTGCTGAGTCTGACTGGTATAAAACAGTACGGCCGCAGTGATGAGGAAGGCGGAAAGAAACATGACAACCGAACCTTCCACCGTTTTCTGTTCTCCCCAGATTGTATAAGACAGTGGATGTTTTATCCGTTTTCCTAAAGAACCGGCCATGGGGTCGCTGATGGACATCATGAGTAATCCTGATATATAGATGTGGTGTTTATACCAGTAGAGCCCAATTAAAATCACAAACGCCAGCGGGAAAAATACTGTTCCGTAATTTTGTCTGTCATGGCGGTGAATACTGACAATTCTATCACGTTTTAACAACCAGTAATTCCCGATGATAAACATGCTGCCGACGAGAAGGGGAACCGGTGGGTTGATAAATATCCAGGGGGATGAAGCCGCCATCAGGCCTACCGTAATGTGGACCAGTTTGCGGGTAGTATCAGCCGTAACAGCGAATTTTCGGTGCAGTATTTCGCTCACTATTAATACGGAAACAATACCGCTGACAAAAAGAATTCCGGCAATAATATCGTGTGGGATCAATGTTGTACCATCCAGTGTGATGAAGAAAATTAATAAATTCTACCAGGCTTCAACGGCATTAATTAAAGAAGATATTAACATCTTATAATCATTGTATATAATTATGAAATTTGGTAATTTTACTGTATCGGATAATACAGGATATCCCAAATGGATCAACCAGACTTTCAATCCGTCTCTTTTGAAGCCTCAGAACCAGTTTTCACAATTGGCGTTGCCGCCGTTAAAATTGGTGTTTCACCCGAAACATTACGCCTTTATGAGCGGGAAGGATTATTATTGCCACATAAGACGGCCACTGGGCGGCGTTTGTATTCCCATTCTGATTTGGACTGGATCATGTGTATCCGACGACAAATCAATATCCATAAATTGAATATTGCCGGTATTCGTCGTCTACTGGCCCTGATTCCTTGCTGGAACCTAAAACCCTGTGCTCCGGAAGAACGCCGGAATTGTCAGGCCTACCATTCCAATGACCAGGCTTGCTGGCAATTGAATGTTGCCTCGGATAAATGTCAGCAGGATGATTGTCGCGACTGTAATGTGTATCGCGCTGCCGGGCAGGTGGGACATTTAAAGGAATTATTCGAAATGAAACTCCGGGAACAGTAACGGTTCCGATTATCCTTAATGGAAAACATCATAACCATATGGAAATAAAATGAATTCCTTGCTCATGCGAAATTTGCGACGCTCTGGCCTGATGTGTTTTTTCGTCTTCATTTCAATCGTTCATGGTGCTACGACCACATCTCTGACCAGCTCCTTTATCACACCCCGCTTACATCTCTGGAGCGCGGATGAAGATCTCCAGTGGCGCAGTGTATTGCAATTCCACGCCGATCCCACCCGGCACATTGCCATACAATCCTTGCTGGAAGTAGGGAGTACCAACCTCCTATTAACGAAATCCTTCCGGATGTATCAATTATCAATTCGCTATCAGAATAATACACATTCAATTGCTTTGGGTCGGCAAGGATATTGGAGCCGGATGAATAACCTGCGTTTCGATGGTCTGACCTATGCGTTAAAGACCCGGCGACTGGGTCGATTCACATTCTTATCCGGACTCGAAGCCATTTATGAATTGACCCGAGATTCTGCTTCACCCGATCCCGTGGTACTGGTTTCCTGGACTGCGGGAAATCGATTCAGGAATCTTCAGGCATCGTACTGGACACAATCGTTAGGCGGCGAAAGCCATTCTTTTACCGGTTTGGCCTGGACTTATCCCATTTTCGGTATCCAGATCAGTCAGCAGATCAGTTACGATCAGGAAAGCGAACGAATCCATAATTTCCGCTTTTCCCTACAGTACAATCTGAATAATCACCTATTGCAATTAGGTCTGAAGCAACGCCGATATATGGTTGGGGAACTCTTTCATTGGAGTGAGGAAGGTATTACCATTCCGCCGACCTTTTACTTCCAGACCCGGTCACGGTTCGGGCGAAAACTGGCAGTAGTGAACCAATATTCATATCGATTTCAAAATGAACCATCCACCTATCTGCATAGTGCCGCAGTTTACAAAGATTATTCCCTGGGCTTACTGGTGGGATCGCAGGGCCGCAGGACCTGGTACGGTGGCAATGTCGGTTTGACCCGGACAATTCATCGTAAAATCAGGGTTGGTTTGAATTATGAAACCAATATTCTGGTTCTGGTGGATGAATGGTTCGAAAATGCCAATTCCTATGGTATCTATGGCTGGCTGGAGTGGAATCCCATGCGGAATATTGCCTTTCGCAGTTATTTCCGGATGGCGTCGAATCCATATTTTATCCAGGACGGAAGGGGAGGAGTAACCATTCATGTCGCGTTATAGTATCATACTCATGCTGTCCGTCATTCTCAGCGGACAAACGACGGATTATATCCGTTTTTCCCATCCTCTGCACGTAGAGGATGAAGAACTGGAATGTACCACTTGTCATAGTGATGTGTCCCAATCCACCCAATTGGACTACAGCATTCTCCCCACCATGGATGTCTGTTCTGATTGTCACGAAGTCGAGGATGATGAAAACTGTTCGATTTGTCATATGAATACTGATGATCCATTGTCCTACCAGGAATTTCATCATAACAGCGGATTGCCCTTTTCGCATAAACGGCATTTATCCCGGTTTACGGACTGTGGCAAATGTCATGGCGCGACGCTCGTCGATGATGGCGAGGAACGGTATCAGGCTTGGGATGAATCACAATGTCGGCAATGCCACAGTATTAATAAACCGGAAAACCATATGCCGGGTTGGAAAGATATTCACGGTTCCACAGTGGTTAGTAGAGATGAAAATAACTGTTCCATGTGCCACACGCAATCCTATTGTGACCAATGCCATGCCCTGCAGCAGTTCGAACCCCGCGTACATCCGGTCGATTTCATGATTCGCCACGGCATGGAATCCCGTTTGGGGATCAAAGATTGCTATACCTGCCATAATATTGCCACCAGTTGCTATACCTGTCATGTCCGGAATCAGCATATGCCGGTGGACCATAATTTGCCAGACTGGGTCAATAACCTGCCGGAGGACGGTGGGTTACATGGCAGTTCTGCGGCTGATAGTCCCATGACCTGTAAAGCCTGTCATCTGGACGAAAACAACCCAACCTGTTTGAGGTGTCATCAATGAAATTATTTCTGACATTGTTCTCTGTCTCAGTACTGGTTTTTTCTTGCACGGAACTGAATGAAGAGATCATCCATCCCGATACCTGGGCTGACCCCGAGGCAACCATCTCCCACATGAAAAAATTATCCGTCGTGGGGTTGGAGAGTTGTCGTCCCTGTCACGGTGAACATTTACAGGGAGGATCAGCGGGTGTGTCCTGTTTTACTTCCGACTGCCATCTAGAGGACGGTTTACATCAGGAAGAGGGCTGGGTATTTACCGTATCCGGGACATCCCATCCCGATGCCATATCCCAATTCGGGTGGGAGGCTTGCGGAGCCTGCCACGGCGCCACTTTGCAGGGTGGAATCGCCGAAGTGACCTGCTACCAGAGCGGTTGCCATTATCTCGGGGCACAGAGTCATACCGCCGGATGGACCAACCCCGATTCCACTTATTCTCACATGGCCAGTATCGGGGATTTCGGGATTGAGAAATGCCAGGCTTGTCATGGCAGCAATTATCAGGGGGGCATTACAGGCATTTCCTGTTATTCCTGCCACGAAGGCGGTGAAAGTGGACACCCGCCTGTGGCGATCTGGGTGGGAACACCGGTGGATTCCACAGCCACCATTGAAGAACAGAAACAATTCCACGGTACAGCCTATCTGCTGGACCAGCGCTGCACAAATTGCCATGCCTATTACCATGCCAAGGCAGAAACCGATACCGAGCAGGAAAACACCGTGGGCATCTATTGCACTTCGTGCCATACGCGATCAGGGGAACAAGGAAAAATAACCGTATCCTGCCCGGTTTGTCACAATGGAATCATTGCACCTAGCTGAGGTCATGATGCAAACAATTTCAAACAGCCTCATTTCATTTACCCGATTCAGTTTGTCTATGTAAGGTAATAATCTATATCGGGGGTCAAGTCAAATGGGGGAATCACATCAATAATCCACATATAATAATATCGGATCAATTACTATGACTACGAAAAATACGATACGTATGTTGCTCCTATTTACCGGTATTCTGATAGTGGGGGGGATATTCGTATTCGGACTTATTGAAGTAACATCAAAACCTGCCTTTTGTTCAACCTGCCATTTTATGGAACCCTATGTCGCGGCCTGGAAAACGTCTTCGCACGCCGACGTTACCTGTACCGACTGTCATTTTCCACCCGGCTTCAAATCCAAGGTTAAGGGGAAACTGACAGCCGCTTCCATGGTCGTGAACTATATGACCGGGGTCTATAAAAAATCAAAACCCTGGGCCGAAATCGAAGATGCATCCTGTTTGCGTTCCGGCTGTCATGTGGAACGTAATTTGAAAGGTGAAATTGAATTCAGGGAAGGCATCATTTTCGACCATGAACCGCATTTGACGGTACTGCGCCGGAACAAGAAGCTCCGTTGTACCAGTTGTCATTCACAGATTGTTCAGGGGGAACATATTTCAGTTACTAAAAACACCTGTTTCCTGTGCCATTTCAAGCAATCAGAATTGACGGAATCGATTAATTCATGTACCAATTGCCATAATGCACCCGTAAAGACAGAAGAAACACCGGACGTACCCTATGACCATGTTTATGTCCTGGAACAGAATATAACCTGCCAGAAATGCCACGGGGAAATGCAGGTTGGTGACGGAAGTGTTCCTGAAAACCGCTGCAGTGTCTGTCATGCGGAAATTGAAAAACTGGAAAAGTATTCCGATGTGGAATTCATCCATAAGAATCATATCACGGATCATAAAGTGGAATGCCAGAGCTGCCACACGAGTATCCAGCATAAATCCATTGCCCGAACGGATGACATATTGCCGGAGTGTAACAGTTGCCATGAATCGGAACATACGGAGCAGCTGACCCTATTTACCGGTCGCAATACAATGCATGATTATCAACTGCCCAATCCCATGTTTGAGGCCGGATTGAATTGCCAGGCCTGCCATATTTTCCATGAATCAACGTCCCGTTCAGTGATCGACAAAGTGTCCCGGGCCAAGGGAGAATCTTGTGAACGCTGTCACGGCACCGGATACGCCAAATTGTTCGATCGCTGGGAATCCATCATGGAAGAAAAACTGACCCTGGTGGGGGATTGTCTTGCTAAGGTAAGGGAGATTATTCAGACGGCGGATTATTCCGATGAAATTCTTGCAAAAATTAATCCACCCTTAGCATCCGCGGAATACAATTACCAACTGGTCCTTAACGGGAATGTAGTTCACAATGTGGCCTTTTCCGATAAGCTGCTGGTGGAAGCATCGGATGATTTACAGAAGATTACCGACCTCATCGGAGTGGAGGGATGTTCACCCGATTTATCCGAATACAGCCAGCTGATACCATCGGAATGCGTCAATTGCCACTACGGCCAGGAAAAAGTTGACGTCAAAGCCTTTGGAGTTACTTTCAGTCATGATATTCATATCAATAACAATAAATTACCTTGTTCCACCTGTCATTCGAACCGGCAGAACCACGGACAAACGACTATTACCCGTTCAGAATGTCTGAATTGTCACCATACCCAGGAAAAAGTTTCCTGCGAAAAATGTCATCGTTTACAGACTGAAATCTATGAAGGATCCATTGATCTGGCGGTGGACATTGAGGCCGACTTCATGGAACAGGGTGACGTAGACTGCTTGGGCTGTCACGCCGGAGAAAAGGACGAACCGGTGATTCGTCCTGGAGCCGCTTCCTGTGTGGATTGCCATGAAGAAGAATATGAGGATTATTTCAGCGAATGGCAGGATGAAATCCAGGCTGAGATGGAGCAATTGGAATCTATCCTGGAAGAAAAACGAAACGGATTATCCCAGGAAGAAATACAATCCATTCGAGCTGCTCTGGACTCCATTCGCAAGGACGGTAGTCGCGGAATCCATAATGGTGAAGCAATCAGGGCAATCCTCTCACAGTATGTGAATTTGGTTCAATAAACCGGCACTTATCAGCGACGGAGCGATGATTAGATTCATCTATCTTAATTTTCTTGTACCGGGACTGTGAGGTCAGGATAATAAAATCTGTCTGGAATGCCATGATGACAGTAAACTGGTTACGCTTCAGCATGGCATTCCCCGGTCCTTGTATATTACGGAAGACGATTTAAGTGACTAGGGGTTTGACTGCGACACATGTCAACCGATTTGAAGGATGTTGACCATTTCCTCAGGCCCGTCTCTTAAGCACACCGTAATCGTACCATTTCCAGGGAATCGGATCCGCCTAATATCGGTGGCATTGCTTCAGGGTATCATGCGCGAACTTCAATCAAGTGGTTTAACCCATGCCTCCGCATCGATTACTGTTGCCGGGACCGATTGTCATGATCGTACTATCAGCCGGTCTCAACGGCTTCACCTTTTGTAACGGGTAGCAGGAATACCAGAGCGATCAGGAGGGTAAATGTCCCATAGAGAAAAGCGGTTCTGTAATCATTGTGAAAAATGTCTATAATCTTTCCGGATAGAATGGGTCCCACGATATTGCTGAATTGCGAGGCCAGGTAATATAATCCGGTATAGACACCGAGGTGACCGGGAGGGGCCATGTCCAGAATCATGGGCAGGGAATTCACCAGAATCAGGCTCCAGGAAATCCCGCACAGAGGCAGAATAATCTTGGCCTGAAGAACCGTATCCATGAAGAATCCGATGGCCAGTAGGACAGCAAAGGCCACAATTCCAACTGCGATGGTTCGTTTCCGACCCATTCGGCTTCCGATCCAGCCGCTGAGAGGGGAAAACCCGATAATTGCAATCGAGAAATATGCCAGCAGAAAGGTCGCCTGGCCGCTGTCAACGTGGAGACGGTTGACGGCAAAAGACGTGAAAAAGACTTCCAGTGCGCCGTAGCCCAGAAACCAGAAGAAGATTGCTCCCAGGAGCATTAGAGCTGACCTGTCCCGGTCCCGCACGACGCGTTTCAGGCTGGGAATCAAGGCCGGTTCTTCTTCCGGAGCATTGGCTTCCTGTGGCTCCGGTTCCCGGATCAATAGAAGGACAATTCCACAGCCCACCAACATGGCCAGTCCGCCAAAATAAAAGGGAGCACCGACCGACACTTTAAACAATAGACCACCAACGACAAAGGCCAGCACGCCGCCGATACCACCCATAAGATTGATCATGCCATTAGCCTGTGAACGACGGGGAGACGGTGTAATATCGCCCATGAAGGAAATGACAGGTGTACGGAAAATATCCATCGCCAACAGGGTTAAACCGATGGCAGCCATGAAGAATACCAGCGATTTTCCTACGAAAAGAGGGATGGCAATGAAGCCCAGGAAAGCCAGGGGCGCTCCGAATAAAATGAATGGTTTTCGGCGTCCGATTCTGGTCCAGATCCGGTCTGAGAATGCGCCCACAAAGGGCAGGATCAGCAGGGCGGCAATATTATCCAGCGTCATGATGAAGCCGGTAATCCCGGCACTCATCCCGAAGCCGTTGACCCCGGCTGTAGTACTGTAGTCCGGCCGGCCGGCCTGCAGGAAGATGGGGACGTAGGCATTATATATTCCCCAGAGCAACGTAACGCCCATAAATCCAAATCCCAGGAGTAAAATGCGCCAGTAATTGAACTTCATGAACCCTCCAATCGTGTGTAATAACCGGAATATTACCACCATTCGGAGAAAATCGTAATAAAATATTCTGCCTGCTGGCCGGGATTTCCTGATCGCATTTTCCCGGAGTACCGTTAAATTTCATCATGGTGAAACGGGAAAAATTAAAACGATCGGATTTTTCATTCTGGACCGCGCTCAGAACACGCTGGGGGGATATGGACGGATTGCGACATATTAATCATGCTGCCTATCTCTCCTACATGGAAACTGCCCGGCTGGATTTTTACCACAACCTGGGCATGGATTATTCCCGGTGGGAAGCGGAAAACAGTTCAATCCTGGCCGGAATGGAAATCCATTATTTTTATCCGATTACCCATCCGTCACAGCTTGAAATCGGTCAGAATATATCTCGAATCGGCCGGACCAGTTTTGATATGCAAACGGGGATATTCCTGCCGGATGAAATGGTCCCCATCCTGCAGGCTGAATTCAAATTGGTGGCGTATAACTATACCCTGAACCGGCCGATCCCGGTGCCGCAAGTGTTGCATCAGTACTTTCAGGAACATCATGCCCGTTGAATTGCTTACCGGTTGGACCGACCGGTTGGCCTATGCCCATGATGCCAGTTTATACCGTCTGGTTCCATCGGCCGTGGTGCGCCCCCGTAATGAAGATGAAATCCGTGAATTGCTGTCCTACGCCCGGACCCATTCTACGTCGGTAACCTTCCGCACAGGCGGGACATCCCTGTCCGGTCAGGCCGTTACCAGCGGTCTGATCGCCGAAGTGGTGCGGGATTGGAAGGGTTATTCAATTAAGGACCAGGGCAAATACATTTCGGTGGAGCCGGGACTGACGGGAGAATTCGTCAATCGTGTTTTGCAACCCTACGGTCGGCGGATCGGTCCGGACCCTGCCAGCATCAAAGCCGCCCGGATCGGTGGCATTGCCAGTAACAATGCTTCGGGCATGTGTTGCGGTGTGGTTTATAATTCCTATCATACCATGCACACGATCCGCTTCATCCTGGCCAACGGCCAAATCTATGATACTGCGGTGGAAGAAGATTATGACCGATTTGTAAAGGTTGAAAAATCCCTGGCCGATGGATTGCTGACATTGAAAGCACGGATAGAAAACCATCCGAAACTGGCGGATCGGGTCCGGGATAAATACCGCCGGAAGAATACGCTGGGGTATTCACTGAATGCCTTCATCGACTATGATCATCCGCTGGATATTTTTGCCCATCTCCTGATCGGGGCGGAAGGTACGCTAGCATTCATTTCACGGATAACATTTGAAACCATCCCTGACCCGGGACAGAAAGCCACCGGATTACTCCTATTCCCCGATGTTACGGCGGCCTGTCGCCTGGTGCCGGATCTCATTTCTCTGGGGGCGGATGCAGTGGAATTGATGGATCACGCTTCCTTGAAAACGGCACAATATTTGGAAGATCCACCCTATGATCCGCAAAAACTGGAGCCTGGTGCAGCAGCGTTGCTGGTGGAATTCCAGCGGGAAACGGAGGGTGAATTATCGACCGCCGCAGATCAGGTATTACAGGCCCTGACAGCACATTCCGGGCACTGCCCCGGCGGCTTTCGCACCGATGAGGAAACGCGGTTGAAATTATGGAAAATCCGGAAGGCACTCTATCCAACAGTCGGTTCCATGCGGAAAAAAGGTACCAGTGTGTTAACGGAAGACATTTGTTTTGATATTCACCGTTTGCCCGCAGTGGTGAATGAATTGCAGACCCTTTTCCGAAAGTGGCACTACGATGATGCCGTCATTTTCGGTCATGCCAAGGATGGGAACCTGCACTTTGTTGCTTCCATCGATCTGGAAACGGAATCCGGCGTAATAAATTATCAACAATTCATGGATGATCTGGTGGCGTTGACAGCCGGGAAATACCAGGGAGCCCTCAAAGCGGAGCATGGAACAGGAAGGAATATGGCTCCCTTTATTGCAGTGGAATGGGGCGGAGAGCTGGCTGATCTGATGTGGGAGCTCAAGGCCCTGGCAGACCCGGATCAGATTCTGAATCCCGGTGTATTGTTGACCCGGGACACATCAGCCCATATAAAAGATTTGAAACCCATGCCTGTTTTGGCTACTGATGCGGATCTATGTATTGAATGCGGTTTTTGTGAACATCTCTGTCCCAGCCGGGAATTGACGCTGACACCGCGCCAACGCATCGCCCTGGCCCGGGAATGGACATTGGCGGACCAACCGGAGATACGGCGGGAATTGGAACAGACCTGGAAATATGTATTCGATGAAACCTGCGCCACTGACGGATTATGTGAATTGGCTTGTCCGGTAAATATCAATACGGGACATCTGGTTAAGGCATTTCGTCGTGACTCCCATTCCCGCACCGGGCAGGCGCTTGCTACCTGGACGACCAGACATTTTGCCCTGACCCAGGGTGTGGTCCGATCAGTTGTCAGGGCGGTACACGGGGTGGCCGGATTCATGGGACATGGAGTATTTACAGCCCTGACAATGCGGCTGAACCGTTGGTTCCAAAGGGCTGTTCCGGTCTGGTCCCCGCAGATCCCAGACACGCCGATCCGGGAAGATGCACCGGAGCAAGGATTGCCACCCGATTATATTTATTTTCCATCGTGCATCAGCCGAACATTTGCCGCCAACGGGGAACGTGAATCACTCCAGAATGTCTTAATGGATATCGGTAGAAGATGTGGAATAAGTGTAACAATACCAAAAGATATTGATCAATATTGTTGTGGAACACCATATCATTCCAAGGGCTTTACGGACGCCTATTCGCACATGTATTCAGGGACGATCGAATGGCTGTATGCACTTACGAATGAAGGAAAAATACCCATTGTTGTGGATACGTCGCCCTGTTCATTTCAATTTACTCAGGGACACCGATCTTTGCCGGAATCTTTGCGAACAAAATGGCAGGCGTTGAAATTCGTGGATCTGGTTCCATTCCTGGAAACGATATTGAAAGGACAGCTTCAACCGACCCTGAAACGTACGGTTGTGCTGCATACCACCTGTTCCACCCGGAAAATGCAGCAGGACGCGGCATTGCTGGCCGTCGCAAAACAATGTGCCGGGGAAGTGATCGTACCGGACAATTCGGAATGTTGTGCCTTTGCCGGTGATCGGGGATTACTGATTCCGGAGCTCACTCATTCAGCTGTCGGGCTGGAAAAAGATTTCACACGCCAGGATGCCGCCACCCGGGGCTATTCCTCCAGTCGCATGTGTGAAGTGGGAATGTCCCGCGAGTCAGGACTGGACTACTATTCCATTGCTTTACTGGTACGGGATTACTTATTGCAGAAATGAGGCGTGATGTCATAGTCTGACCT
>JBHHUC010000080.1:0-7355 GCA_046861395.1 Fidelibacterota bacterium | reverse complement strand
ATACTGTTGATAGACGGCAATGAGATCCTGGAATTGCAAATATGCTTCCCGGGACGTAAGCCGGGGACTGAGGCTGGAAATTTTCCGGTGTATATTTTCCTCAGAGATGGGCTTATCCCTTAAGAGTGCTGTAATTTCATCGGGTGAAATCAATTCATCCCGCAGACGACTGAAGAAGGGTATAAAGGATGAAAATACCGCCTGGCGAGGCTGGGTACGAAAGAATTCAGATTGCAGAAATGATAATTCATCATACCGCTTCAGCAGGAGATAGGCGATCCCGAAATCATCCAGATGACTATAGGTTTGGTTTCCGGTCAAACCATAATCCTGAACAATGCCAAAGCAAAATGCATGGAATGTGGAAATGGTTATCTGATCAAAATTCGGGATATCCAGTCTTGCGATTTTCCGCTGTAATTCCCGGGTGGCCTTTTCGGTGAACGTCAGAATCAAACAGTGTTCAGGTTTCATGGCTTCGGACAGGGTGTGATACCGGATGCGATGCAGGATTGTGGCCGTTTTTCCTGTTCCGGCACCGGCAATGATCAACAAAGGGCCGGGTGGATGTACGATGGCCTGAAGCTGGGCCGGTACGGGATTAAAATCAGAATATGAATATTCCACGGGAAAAATTAGGTGTTTTGATCATTATGATGAAGGATATTCTTTTTAGGGGATTGGTTTTTAACCTTTTTTAATATCGGCAGTCTATACGGGTAAATAAATGAAAAATGATGAAACACTTATCCGAGAATTTCAATCCGGTCGAAAGGAAGCATTTGATGAACTGGCCAAAAAATATTTGCCCAACATCTATCAATTGTTTTATTCCGCCACCCAAAACAGGGAAGATGCGGAAGATCTTACCCAAACATCACTTTTCAAACTCTACAGTGGTCTATCCAAGTTTCGCTTTGAAGCAGACTTTACGACCTATCTCTATCGTATTAACAGCAATGTCCTGCGGAGTTATTACCGCAAGAAAAAAATCCGATCCCTGTTTTCTTTCATGGAACCGGAGGAAGCTGATCTGGGACAGCATGATGACCAGCACTCTCAGGGAATTGAAACCCAACGCCTATGGGATCATATCGGACTGGTACCAGCCAAACAGCGGCTTGTCCTCATTCTCAGGCTGGCACAGGAATTACCATTCAAGCAAATCGGAGCGATTTTGAATATGCAGGAAGGAACGGCCAAAGTGAATTATCATTATGCCATCAAACGGCTGCGAACTCACCTGGAGGAAAATGAATGAATGTAGAATCAACATTGAAGTACATGCTACATCACCGGGAGGATCAGATTGACAGTGATGTACTGTTGCAACGATTTCATTCCCTGCGGGCCGAACGATACCGGCGGCGATCGCAACGGGTTACTGGAATAGCGGCGCTGTTATTACTGGGATTAGTAAGCATCCTGACTCTGCAACAAATCTCTTCTGCTCCGTTTGATTCCGGCCTCACAGTAGAAAGTACTGACGTATATGAAGAAGAATTAACTGAAGATGTCTACCTCGAATTTGCCAGCTATCTCGTAGATGAATCGGAAGATCTGTGGGAAACGGTTGAATTTCTGTATGACATTGACTATGAACCAATCACTGAACTCATAACCGGAGGAAGCTAATGAAATATGCTTTAATGACAGCCATAGTTCTGTCCGGATTAATGACGGCCCAACCGATGCGAGGACCGGGAGGAGGACCCCGAATCGCCGGACCAGGGAAACCGCATTATTCCGGGTGGCAGGAACGGGATCATCCCGGACCCAAATCCAAAAAACAAATGGAAATGATGATCATGTGGCGACTCACCGAAGAGCTGGAGCTTTCGGAAGAGCAGGCCAGCATCTTTTTTCCCAAGTTTAAAAAGCACCGCGATGAAATGGAACAGATCATGGATCAATTGCGGGAACTGGGTGCCGATATAAAATCGAAACTTGATGAGGAAAAGGAAATCTCAGACAAATATTTAAAAAATACGCTGGATAAAATTACCACGCTAGAACAAAGGAAGGTTGACGCCAGAAAGACGTTTTTAAACAGTATGAGTGGTACATTAACCAACGAACAGATACTGAAACTTTCCGTATTTGAGCAACGGTTTAAAGGTGAAATCAAAAAGCGTATGCGTAAAGAACGACACGAATTCCCCAGGGAAGGGAGGGGCCAGTTATGAAAAAATCTGTATTACTGATACTCTTGCCACTGTTTTTCCTGGCCTGCGATTCAACTCAAACCGGACGTTTGGATGAAATTAAAACACAACTATATGTTCTGTTAGATAGCGATGAACTGCTGAGTCCCAATGGATTTGATGATGAAGGTATCGTGGACCCCGAATATACGGTAGGAATGGAAGATGACAATGGGGCCGGCCGGATAGTGGCTGATACTTTGTGGCCGGGTCAGGATGAATACCGGATCAGGATTGGTCGGAGCATCGAATCGATTACCCGGGAAATCGAATGGGAAATATATGAGGACGAGGGACTGGCATATGCACATATAGTGCGTACCGTGTCAGGGGTTCTCAATATTGTAGCCTTTGATACGACTCCGACAGCTATTGATACGTTTTCCAAGCCCTTTGATCTGGTTTTCAATCAACATGTTCGCTTTCGTCAGAATACGGACGAAAACGGAGGCCCGTGGATCGTCGATGCCTTTACGTTAGGGACGGGGATTTCCGGCAACAAGGTTAGTATCCAGAATATCACTATCTGCGATCCGGTGTCTGATGATTCCGTACTCTACACCTTTAACGCGGATGAAAGCGAGAATGTGTATATCCCCAGGGATTCCTTGCCCGTATTTATGCACGGAGATCATATCCTGGTGAAAGTTACCGTGGCGAATACCGGCCCTGAGTTTCCGTTTCTCAGTGGTGAAATGGTAGCGCTCAATTACGGATTGAATCGATTCATGCGGGGACGGAGATTACTCCATGATAATGGTGATCCTCCGGATTCAGTTGAAAATGATAATACCTTCACCCGGATTTGGCGCATTCACGGTCCCGGACCTGACCATAACCGACGCTCTTTCAAGGCCTGGTTTGAAGTAACCGATTTCGGAACCTTTTATGCTGAAGAGGAAGCCGTTCATACCATGCTATGGTTTTTCCCCTATCGGGTAGTAAGACGATAGAGGGCTGAGCTGATGAAAAAAGGCCGGGTATTCCGGCCTTTTTTATTACCTGTTGACTACGACATTCATAATTTCGTCCATGCTACAGGAAACCATATGAAACCGATCAATTTTGGGGCAGGTCCGGCCGCCTTGCCAGAACCAGTTATCACCGGCTTACGGCAGTCTCTGACGGTTTTTGCCAATACAGGATTCAGTCTGATAGAACTAAGCCACCGCTCGGGCCATATCCAGGAGATGATTGCCGATACTACACTTCGCCTTCGTACTCTGTTAAATATATCTGATTCGTACGAAGTCTTATGGTTGCCAGGCGGGGCATCACTGCAGTTTGCTATGATTCCAATGAATTTCCTGACCCGGCGTGCGGCCTATGTCAACAGCGGGTATTGGTCACAAAAGGCCATCACCGAGGCTCTGCGCTTCGGACCGGTGGACATTGTCGCTTCATCGGAGGCACATTCCTTTACGGCCATACCGCAGAATGTCCATTGTAATGCTTCGCACAACTATTTACATATCACAAGCAATAATACGATATACGGAACACAATTTAATGTATATCCTGAGATAACGGACGGCTTTCTTGTGGCCGATATGTCCAGTGATATTTGCAGTCGGACAATTGACATAAATCAATTTGGAATTATTTATGCCGGTGCTCAGAAGAACCTGGGGCCAGCCGGTGTTTGCCTGGGTATCATTCGGAACGACCTGGTAAAAGAGGTGAAAAAAGATATTCCTTTCATGCTCAACTATCAGGTTCATGCGGATAAAAAGTCCTGCTATAACACACCACCGGTATATGCGATTTATGGCGTGAATCTCTTGCTACAATGGCTGTTGGAACAGGGAGGTATTCCGGTTGTGGAAAAGAATAACCGGAAAAAGGCCAGAAAGTTGTATGCTGAGATTGATCGTAATTCCTGTTTCTATGCTGTAGCTGAAAAAGCGGACCGCTCCATCATGAATGTCGTATTTCGATGCCATGACGAAAGGCTGGAATCCTCCTTTCTTAATCTTTGTGTGGAACACGGACTCCACGCGTTAAAAGGGCACCGTGCCGTAGGTGGATTGCGAGCATCGCTTTACAATGCCATCGATGTGTCAGCAGTGGAGCGGCTTGTGGCCTGCATGCGTGAATTTGAAGCGCTGAATCAATAAATATAAAATTTCCTGCACAAAATACAAACCCCACCGAAATATGATGGGGTTTGTCAGCGACTTGGGAGATAAAATCTCCCTATTTATAGATGTATGGTTCTGTTATAGTTCCTTCAAATCCTTCAACAATTGTTGAAGCATCTGTTTGGCATCACCAAAAACCATGATGGAATTATCGTAACCGAATAATTCATTGGCGATACCAGCAAAACCAGGATTCATCGTTCGTTTATTGATCAGCACCGTGCGGGCTTTATCCACATCGAGAATGGGCATGCCATAGATGGGACTGCTCTTATCATGCCGGGCGGCTGGATTTACCACATCGTTGGCACCCAGAACGATCGCCACGTCACAGTCTTCGAATTCGGGATTGATTTCATCCAGGTCTTTCAAATATTCATATGGAATATTTGCTTCAGCTAACAGGACGTTCATGTGTCCCGGCATACGCCCAGCCACAGGGTGGATACCATATAGAACCGTTTTCCCTTTTGTGATAAGAAAGTCGGCAACTTCACGGATGGCATGTTGAGCCTGAGCCACAGCCAGACCATACCCCGGAACGACGATCACTTTTTCGGCGGCATCCAGAATCATGGCAGCTTCTTCGGTAGAATAACTTTTAATATTCATCTGTTTTCCGGAAGCTGCGGCACCTTCCTGTTGCAAACCGACCGCTCCGAAAATTACATTTGTGAGAGACCGGTTCATACCTTTGCACATAATATTGGTCAGGATGATACCCGAGGCACCTACCAGTGAACCACTGATGATAAGGCCGTTATTTAGCAAGACAAATCCCGTCGCTGCGGCAGCGATACCTGAATAGCTGTTCAGTAATGAAATCACAACCGGCATATCCGCACCACCGATGGGAATGACAAGCGTGACGCCCAGTATGGCCGCCAGAACGATGACGCCCAGGAACAGCTCAAACATGTATTCCGGGTTCACGACCATTCCAACACCACAGATGACCAGTAATAAAACCAGAACACCATTGATGAATTGCTGTCCCTTAAAGACAATGGGTTGACCGGAAATAAATCCCTGGAGTTTTCCAAAGGCAATGAAACTTCCGGTAAATGTCAATGTACCCACAAAAACGGAAATGGCAATCGTGGAGAGGAGAAACGTGGTTGTTTCGCCACTGCCGGTTCGCATGTAGAATTCGGCTGCCGCCACCAGGGCACTGGCACCACCACCGAAACCATTGAAAATGGCTACCATTTGCGGCATGGCCGTCATTTCAACTTTAATGGCGAACAGACCACCGATGATCGATCCGATGATCATTCCCAAGACAATGAGTTTGTAGTCCAGGTTACCATACGCCACCAGAGTAGCGATAATGGCAAATAGCATTCCCAGGGAGGCAATCAGGTTTCCATTCCGGGCCGTCCGGGGACTGCTGAGTTTTTTTAGTCCAAGAATAAACAGGACTGAGGCAACAACATAGAATATATTTGCGTAAATCATGTCAGTCTCCTATTTACGTTTGAACATTTTCAGCATGCGGTCCGTTACCAGAAAACCGCCGATGACATTGATCATGGCAAAGACCACGGCGATGAACCCCAGCCAGGTCCCGACTTGGCCTCCGACTTCGGTGGCAATTAAGGCCCCGACAATCGCGATCCCTGAAATGGCATTGGAGCCGGACATCAGTGGCGTGTGCAGTGTAGGGGGGACTTTCGTAATGACCTCAAACCCAACGAAAATCGCCAGGATAAAAACAGTAAAAATATTTATCATTTCCATGGCAAGCCTCAATTCTCTATTGCTTGTTTGGTTAATTCATTGGTAATGCTTCCATTGCGCAGGAACATGGCGCCTGAAATAATCTCATCTTCCATGTCAAAGTTAATTTCCCCATCTTTCATCAGATAGGTAATGAAGCTGGTAATATTTTTAGCATACAGGGTGCTGGCGTGGATTGGCATAGTTCCCGGTAAATTCAGGCTGCCGTCGATGATGACGTTATTGACTGTGTTTATTTTACCGGGCTTGGTCAATTCACAATTCCCACCGTTTTCAGCTGCCAGATCCATGATGACTGATCCCGGTTTCATGACATCCAGGACATCCTTGGGAATCAGAATTGGAGCGGGTCGTCCCGGGATCAAAGCGGTGGTAATGACAAGATCGGATTTTGAGATATGGTCTTTAATCAGCTCTCGTTGTTTCTGTTTATACTCTTCAGAAGTTTCTTTGGCATATCCACCTTCACCGACACCTTCATCGCTATCGGTTTCGACTTCAACAAATTTAGCGCCGAGACTTTCAACCTGTTCCTTGACCACAGGCCGGACATCGAATGCTTCCACCTGAGCACCTAAGCGTTTAGCCGTAGCGATGGCCTGTAACCCGGCCACACCGGCTCCCAGAACAAGTGTTTTGGAGGGTGGGATGGTTCCTGCCGCCGTCATAAGAAGTGGCATATATTTCCCCAGATGTGATGCGCCTAAGAGGACGGCTTTGTATCCTGCAATATTGCTCTGGGAACTCAATGCATCCATCTTCTGTGCCAGCGTGGTACGGGGAATCAGGTGCATGGAAAAAGCATTCACCTTTTGCGCCATCAGCTTTTTCACCGTTTCAATTTCACGGGTTGTCTGGAAAAGTGAAACAAACGTGGCACCTTCTTTCAACAGTTCCGCTTCATGTTTACCAAGTGCTTCATTCATTACGGGGTGATTGACTTTTAACACCAGATCGGCATCAGCCCACAGTTTACTGACATCGGATACAATGGTTGCACCGGCGTCAGCATATTCCTGGTCCGAGAAAAATGATTTTTCACCGGCCCCGGCTTCCACCTGTACAGTCAATCCGGCTTTGATGAGGTCTTTGACCGCAGCCGGAATCACTGCGACACGAGTCTCGTTTTGGATCAATTCTTTTGGAATTGCGACTAACATGAGAATTCTCCTTCGTATTGCAGACGTAGATTAAGTTGAATATCTGTTTTCATGACCATAATCAGACCGAAAAATTACGTTAACGAATAGTCTAAATTGGAGAAAAATTC
>JBHHUC010000024.1:0-32242 GCA_046861395.1 Fidelibacterota bacterium | reverse complement strand
TCGACGAGAACTATGCTGGAATTAACACCTTTTTAAAATGTTTTGGACAGCAGTGGCTTTTAGGTGAACCTGAGCCGCTTCATTGACTCGGCCTGAAACTAAACAGTAACTTCGCCCCCCGTGTAATGAAAAAAAATAATCATTTTGTCGAAGGTAAAAATATTTATCCCAATCATCGGATTCTTCTCAGTCAGCCTTTTTTCCTGGTTGATTCTGATCTTGATGTGGCCTCAGAATAATACCTTCAACACCGTGAAAATTGCCATCTCTAAAGGATCGTCCTTAGCTGAAATAACCAATCAATTGCTGGATCAAAAAATAATTTCCAATCGACGAACATTCCTCATGGCCGTCAAAGCCATGGGACATGAAACAGATATCCCGGCTGGCACCTATCGCCTCCAGGAAGCACGTACCAATTTCCAGATCATTACACAACTGGTCAATGGAACCCCGGTTCTCCGGCGTGTTACAGTACTGGAAGGGTGGACGATGGAAACCATTGCCGAGAACCTGGTACAACGGGTAGGCATAGATAAAGCACGCTTCCTGCAACTTTGTCATGATACTCAATTCATACACCAGCTGGGAATCCCTTCCACCTCCCTGGAAGGATTTTTATTTCCGGAGACCTATTATTTCCCGGAAGGAGAGAAAGAAGAAGTCATCATTCACACGATGGTGGAGGAATACCGCAAAGTCATGAATGATAAAAACCGAGCACGGGCGGCAGAACTGGGATTTTCCGAACTTGAACTGGTTACGCTGGCTTCCATTATTGAGGGTGAAGCAATTTATGACAGTGAACGACCAATAATTTCCGGTGTATATCATAATCGGTTAAAGCTGGGTATGCGCCTTCAGGCAGACCCTACCATCCAGTATATCATTGATGACAGTCCCCGTCGTTTGTTAAACCGGGATTTGAAAATAAAATCGCCATACAATACTTATCTCAATTACGGTCTACCACCGGGACCGATTAACAGTCCCGGAAAAGAGTCGCTGCTGGCGGCCCTATATCCGGATGATAACGAATATTTATACTTTGTCGCCCGGGGCGATGGCTATCATACTTTTTCCATCACCCCGGCCGAGCACAATAAAGCTAAACGAAAATTTCAAAAAATCAGACGAGCCGCCCGCCGTCAAAAACGGGCCGAACAAAAGGATTAACATCAATGCCTTATTTGAAAAATTTGAACGCCGAACAAAAAGAAGCTGTTAAGGCAACCGAAGGACCGGTCCTGGTATTTGCCGGGGCAGGCAGCGGAAAAACACGCGTGCTTACCCATAAAATCGCGTATCTGGTACGGAATGAAGGTTATGACCTGAACAAAATCCTGGCAGTGACCTTTACCAATAAAGCAGCCGGAGAAATGCGGGAAAGGGTAGGAACACTATTAAAAACAGATGTAGATGCCATGAGTATCGGTACATTTCATTCCATCTGTGCCCGAATCCTGCGACAGGAAATTCATCATCTGGGTTTTACCCGCAATTTTGCCATCTATGATACCCAGGACCAGGAGGCGTTACTCCGCATTATTCTGGATAATATGAATATTGGTAAAGATTACATAAGTCCCAAGGGAGCCAGCCACCAGATCAGTGCTTATAAAAATAAGATGATTTTACCGGATCAGGGCAAAGCGATGGCAAAACGGGTGATTGACCAGCGCTATGCCGATGTATATGATGCTTATCAGAAGGCGCTGAAAGAAAATGATGCCCTGGATTTTGATGATTTACTGATCGCCCCTTTGATGCTATTTAAAAAACGTCCCTCCCTGTTAAAGAAATATCAGGAACGCTGGTCATATATTCTGGTGGATGAATACCAGGACACCAACCGACCACAATTTCTTTTCATCAGTAAATTGGCCAAGGTCCATCGGAATATTACCGTAGTTGGTGACGATGACCAGTCCATTTATGGCTGGCGGGGAGCGGATATCCAGAATATTCTTGATTTTGAAAAATTGTTCAAGGATTGCAAGGTTGTAAAACTGGAACGGAATTATCGTTCTACCCAATCGATTCTAAATGCTGCCATGGCCGTAGTAGGTAATAATCAACATCGGGCTGTCAAGCAACTGAAAGCGGTACATGGTAAGGGTGATCAAATTGGTTTTATTGAAACGGATGACGAATTGGAGGAAGCTGACGCCGTCGTATCGGCTCTGGAAAAAGAGATAAAACTGAATAAACGGCAATTGCGGGATTTCGCCGTTCTGTACCGCACCAATGCTCAGTCCCGGGCGCTGGAGGACAGCTTTCGCCGCATGGGAATTCCGTACAATATTGTCGGTGGAATCCGGTTCTATGAACGGAAGGAGACCAAGGATATTCTAGCCTACCTGCGGCTGATCGTTAATCCCAAGGATACGGTCGCCCTGCGCCGGGTTATCAATTTTCCCCCCCGGGGAATCGGTTTGAAAACGGTCGATAAATGCGTGGTGCAAGCTGCAAAAACGAAAAAAGAACTATTTGATGTACTGGAAGATCCTTCCCAAATGGATATCCGTGGTAAACAGGCTTCTGCCCTCAAGGAATTTCATGATACAATTGTAAAATTCAGGGAATTGGTAGACAAACTGAGTCCTGGTGAATTTACCCGGGCGCTGGTAGAAGAAACAGGAATTATCGACCATTATAAGGTCAGTGATGACCCGGATCGGGATGATCGCATCACCAATATCCAGGAATTTCTGAACGGTATTCAGGATTATGAAAGCCGGTCGGATGATCCGAATCTTACCGCTTTCATCGAAGAAGTGTCCCTCCTGTCCAGTGTGGATGAATGGAATGATAATAATAATCGAGTAACGTTGATGACAGTCCACGCTGCCAAGGGTCTGGAATTTCCTATCGTATTCATTACCGGACTGGAAGACGGTTTATTTCCCCTCTATCGTTCCCTGGATGATCCCAAGGCTATGGAAGAGGAGCGACGCCTGTTCTATGTGGCCATGACGCGGGCTAAGGACAAGGCCATTCTCATCTACGCCAAGAACAGGCGCCGTATGGGAATCGATTATGATGTCGGTCTGGTTTCACGGTTCGTTCGTGAAATACCGGAAACATTACTGGACAGCATTTCCTTCGAATCGGCCTTAACCAAAAAAGTGTACAAAGGTCGATCCGGCCGAACCCGCGTGAAAGTTTCCCGCACCGTGGTGGATTTTGATGATTTCAAGGTGGGTGACTATGTGGAGCACGCCATCTTTGGCATCGGAAAAATCATGGCTCTGACGGGTATGGGAGAAAATCAGCGTGTCGGTGTAGTCTTCAAGGACGGACTGAAGAAAAAATTAATTGTAAAATATGCCAACCTGAAAAAGGTCGAAACGGCCTGATTTCTTTCCCGGTACCGCAGTATAGAATCTTTTCGTACGAACCCTTGTCACTGGAAAATATTTATACGTAATTTCCATGAGACTCATTCTCAATAAGGAGATGATTATGAATAAATCCGCCGTATTGCGATCCGTCCTGCAGGCTGAGGGTCTCAGATACACGTCACAGCGCGAAGCCATTTATCAGGAATTATGTTCCAATAATGACCATCGTGACGCTGAAGATATATATTTTACATTGAAACGGCGCGGTGTTTCTGTTTCCCGCGCTACGGTTTACCGCACCATTGATGTCCTGGTACGCCATAAGCTGGCTCGCGCCCTGGATATCGGGGATGGAAAAGTTCGTTACGAACATAAACTGAACCCGGACCATCATGATCATCTGGTATGTCTTGAATGCGGTGAAATCATCGAATTTATTGACCCTGAAGTCGAAACCCGGCAGGAACGGATAGCCAGTGACCATGGCTTTGTTTTAAAACATCACAGCCATCAACTCTATGGGATCTGTCCGGCATGTCGTCGACGCAATCACTGACTCATGTTCCCACCGGCAGTCTGGTCACCGTACGGGGCTTCAGCGATCAGTCACGACTTATTTCACGTCTGGTTGAAATGGGCATTATTCCGGGAATAAATCTGCGGGTGATTAAAACCGCTCCATTCCAGGGACCGGTCGAAATCAAGGTACGGGACTATTATGTATCCATCCGGCATGAGGATGCGTCCCAGATCCTGGTCGCGGCTGTACATGAATAAAAAAGATACATCACCCTGGGTCGCTCTGGTCGGCAATCCGAATTGCGGCAAGACGGCCATCTTCAATCTCTTAACCGGTCTGAATCAGAAAGTATCCAATTATCCCGGTGTCACGGTGGAACGAAAAATGGGGTATTGCCGCTTGAATCAGGAAAAAACGATTCGTATTCTGGACATGCCGGGAACCTACAGCCTGACCCCCGAATCCTATGATGAACAAATCGTCAGTGAACAGGTATTTTCCTGGGTGAATGGAGACGATCCCCCAACCCTCATCATTTCCGTCATTGATGCCACCAATCTCAGTCGAAACCTTTATTTAACATCCCAACTTCTGGATCTTGGCATTCCGGTGCTGGCGGTCTTTAACATGATGGATCGGGTCTCGGAAGAAATGATTCTTCCTTCCCGGTCTGAGTTAATACGCCGGTTGTCCGTCACCGATGTTGTCTTCTTTTCTGCGGTTCAGAAGCCGGGAATGGATTCCTTGCTGTCTGCCATTGAACGGGCGCTGGATCAACCGGTTTACCCGCCGGTGGATGCCATTCCTTATGCGGTTCCGCCCCAGGTTATGGCCGTTCTGCAACCGTTAATCACCTTTTTTCACTTGACCATGGATTATTCGATGCGATTGTCGGTAGGGCAAAGTCTCAGGATTATTACACGCTCCGAAGTATCTCAATTTTTTAAGGAATTTTACGGCCGTGACAGGGAAGTAGGTTCGGAACTGGATCGGTTACGGGAAGCAACGATTCGGAATTTTGAACAGACCGATTTTTCCCACAGGACGATGGAAGCAACGGTGCGATATACCTGGATCGATCAGCTACTGAACCGGTCCACCAAGCGCGAACGCGATCTTCTGCACCGTAAATCACGCAGCGAAAAAATGGATAAAGTCCTCACCCATCCCCGCTGGGGTCCGCTGGTTTTCATTTTACTGCTGGCCGGAATATTCCAGGCCATATTCACCTGGGCTTCCATCCCCATGGACATCATTGACGCGGGTATTACTCATTTCAGTCGCATGATTTATTCGATTTTGCCGGATGGTATATTCCGAAGTCTCATGGTAGATGGCATTATTGCCGGCGTTGGGTCGATTCTCATTTTCCTGCCGCAAATCCTGATTCTGGTGTTTGCTCTGACCATGCTGGAGGATTCGGGTTATATGTCACGCATCGCCTTCATGCTGGATCGGTTCATGTCCCGTCTGGGCCTCCACGGGAAATCGGTCTTACCATTGATCAGCGGTTATGCCTGCGCCATACCGGGCATCATGGCTGCCCGGACCATTGAAAGTCGCAAGGAACGATTACTCACCGTTCTCCTAGTCCCCCTGATGAGTTGCAGTGCCCGATTGCCCATCTATGCTTTGATGATCGGAGCGCTAATTCCTCCGGTCACCATTCTAGGTTTTCTTGATTTACAGGGATTTACCATGATCCTCATGTATTTTCTTGGGACGGCCACCGCCTTGATCCTGGCCCTGGTGTTCAGTCGCTTCCTGCACTTGGAAGAGTCATCATCCTTCATTATGGAATTACCACCCTACCGTATCCCACTAATGCGATCGGTCTTCCGGCAGGTCTGGTTGCGGGGACAGTTATTTATCCGGGATGCGGGAAAGATTATCATGGCCATTTCAGTTGCACTCTGGTTTCTGGCTTCCTTTCCGACCGAAAGTCGGGATCAGGGGATTGAAGCCAGTTATGCCGGACGGATCGGACAGACCATCGAACCGATTATCCGGCCCTTGGGTTTTGACTGGAAAATTGGCGTTGGTCTGGTTACGTCCTTTGCCGCCCGGGAAGTCCTGGTCAGTACGTTGGCGACTCTGTATAACGTCAATGATAGTGAAGCCGGTATTGTACACCTGAAAGATGCAATTCGCAATGACCGTGATCCCCGGACGGGAAAGTTAATGTACAGTCCCCTCATGGCGCTTGCTTTAATGGTGTTTTATGTCTATGCCGCTCAATGTATGGCCACCTTTGCATTGGTGAAACGGGAAACCAATTCCTGGAAATGGCCGATTTTCATGCTGATCTACATGACATCATTGGCCTACTTCATGGCATTGCTGGTTTACCAGGGTGGCTCCTGGCTGGGATTCGCCTGATATTATTTGTCGGAAAATGTGGATTCCATGGTCAAGACCTGAGGTGTTGAACCGATAACGCAGAAGCCACGACTCTCATAGAGCCGAATGGCCACTGGGTTTTTGGGAGAGACTCTTAACGCCACGGAAAAGGCTTGATTTTGTCTTAATTGTTCCAGAATCCGATCCAGAAACCAACCCCCGATTCCCTGTCCCCGGTGTCGAGGATCTATGATGAAGTGAAACAGGGAAAAATGTCCGGGACGTCGGGGTTTATAACTGGCATGTCCCACAATCCAGTCACTGTCTTTACAAACCAGCGTCGTTGCTCCGGGGTAGAGGTAGGAGAGTTTAATCCATTTTGTCATGGAAAAGGGGTAGGGCATCCTGGGATCAGTTAAATTGAGATCTTTGGGAGAGCGAAACCAGGTTCTCAGAACGGCATTCAGGATACGTTGATCTTCCGGCCGATGATAGGACATGGAAACAACTGACCATGATTCCATCTTTTTGGGGTTTGAATTATGATTCATTGTAATTATTGTATCGGAAAATTAATTTACCGGCCATGAATATCCACCATAATTCTTTTCTAAACCTGAGTACACCATGAAGAAACTCACAACCATCGATCGGTTTTCGGATGGCGCAAAGATTCAGGGCTTTTTCCTCTGTGTTGAAAAGCGTATCAGGGAATCACGGACGCATGAACTCTATATTGACTGTTTGCTGCGAGACATGACGGGGCAGGTCCCGGCAAAAATATGGGAAAAAGTGGATCATTTCGATTCCAAATTCGACCAGGGCGATCCGGTGGCCGTATCCGGTCGTGTCGAATCGTACCAGAATCATCTACAACTGATCATTCAGAAAATAAATCGCGCATCTGTTCAGTACTACGGCCGTTACGGTTATGATCCTGCTCTGATCGTTCCTGCCTCGCCCTATGATCCTGGGGATCTGTGGCGTACCGCTGTTGCTCATATTAAAAAAATCAAGAATCAGTATCTACGGACTCTGGTTTCCAAACTGTACCGGCAAAATAAGGACCGGATTCTGGTTCATCCCGGATCCCTGACCATGCACCATAATTATCGTTCTGGTTTCCTGGAACATACAGTATCCATGGTCCGCCTAGGACAAACCCTGGCCCAGCATTATCAGGTCGATACGGACTTGTTCATGGCTGGTATCTTCCTCCATGATATTGGCAAACTACGTGAAATCCAGCCCGGCTTTGATTTGGAATACACTGACGAAGGTCATTTTATAGGTCATATCGTATTGGGCCGTGACATAATCTTGGAAACAGCCGCCGGAATAAAAGATTTTCCCAAGGAATTGTTGCGTCAACTGGAGCATCTCATCCTGGCTCATCAGGGACGCTACGAATGGCAAAGTCCGGTCACACCGAAACTGAAAGAAGCATTATTACTGCATTACCTCGATAATATGGATGCAAAAATGAACTTGTTTAATAAAGCTCTGGCCGAAGACAAGGAAACGGGAGATTGGACGGATCGGCGTAATTATTTCCGTTCTAATTTATTCAAGAAATAATGATGGCAGAAACCGCAACACGCTCCCTGGTTCCCCTGGTTCAGGCCGCCCTCTTTTCCGCCGTGGCGATTGGTGGCGGGTTTGGTCTGGTTTTTATTCCCAATATTGAGGTGATTTCCGTTATTGTTTTTCTGTCCGGTGTAACGCTGGGAGTTCGCTGGGGGTTCATCGTGGGCGTCGTTTCGGAGACCGTATTCTCGGTAATGAATCCTCTGGGATCCGGCTTGCTATTTCCACCCCTGCTGGTGGCACAAATTACGGGATTTGCCATTATTGGCATCACTGGAGGATTAACTCGCAGGTTATTCTGGCACACGGGATTCTCTCCCTCCCGCCGCCTTCAGGCCGGCGTTTTCGGTGTTCTGCTTACATTTGTTTATGATACGCTGACAACCTTGAGCTACCCTGTGTCAGTGGGGATGGACTGGCAGAGTACGACGGGCGTTTATCTTACTGGCATGGCTTTGGTATTTATCCATATTTTGTCAAACTTTTTTGTTTTTTCACTCGCTGTTCCTTTGGTAATTCCACCGTTGGTACATCGCTATGTCTAGACTTCTCATCCTGTTGGGATTATGGTCCTCACTTTTCGGGGCGGAAATCCTGTTTTATCCTCTGGACTGGAGTGGACAATTGGGAATGATGACTTCCCAAGGCCAGCATCTCTGGCGTTCCGGCTGGCAATCCGGTGTTCTGATCATTGATCCTGTTTACGGTGTTTATCCCGCACGGTACGGTCAACGGTACCATGAGGATTCCGGCACAATAAACCCACTGCCGGAATTTGCTTTCCCGGCTGATTCCCTGGCCACGGTTTCCCAACTGGATTATTCCCGTGGGGATTATGAGTACAATACGCTGGAATTAACGGCCGGCTTTCCAGGGGAGAAACGCTACCTGAAGATCCATGGATTCAAACGAACTTATTTAGGGCAATATGCTCAATTCCTGCCACCGGACAACAAAATCAGACCGCTGCAACAATCCTATCGTTTCGATTACCAGTCCCAATCCGGACACCGTAGGACCAGTGTGAGTATCGGAAAGTATATTACGGATGCCGGCGTGGTGGATACGCTGGGGGCACAGCATTCTTATCGGGAAGATATCACCGTCGGCGGATTAAATTTTTTCCATGACGGACCGCGCTTTCCATTGGCGGGTTATCTCTATTTTAATGTACGGAAATGGTCGCATCCGTCCTTATTCCTGCCCGTGTCCGGCACACATTACTCTTCCTGGGCAAAAACCGGGTGGCAGCTATCGCTTCGGCCTGTATTCTCATTGAATATGGACACTCAGAAACGTTTGATAACGGCCAGGAATAAAAAAATAACCGCCCAGATCTGGCATTCGGTTTTTATTCACTATCAGACAGAAGGGATAAATATGGAACTGGGTAGTGTCATTAATGATCAGCAATTATTTCCTCTCGGATCGGCCGATATTCAACTTCCGTGGCGGTCGTTTACCCTGGCCATGAACGCCCGGTCGTCCTGGCAACCGGTCAATCCCGTACTCCAGGATCTAACAGGAATTACCACCGGAGAACAAACCGGTTCATTGTCCGTTCAATTGAATCAAGACCTGTCCCATGTCCAGTGGGATGCCTTTCTAAAAACGATTACAATCGCAGGATATGTGGACGGGACCCATTTGATTGACACACTGCGCCGGGAAGAGACCATCAGCGATATATTCTTTGGCGCGAATGCCGATATGACCTGGTCTCGTTATGCCGTGACGATGCACTGGTCTCACTCCCGGGATATTTCCCGGTTAAGTCTGGGATACCAGGACTGGTTCCAGATTCGTCTGCGCTATCGCTGGGACTTGTTTGGTAAAAACTTATCCCTGACAGCGGAATCGCAGTTCGATCAAATATGGGGACGCAATGACCGGGTACAGATTGATCCCTTTATCGGTATTCCTTTTGAACGCTATCGGCCCGGCGTTGGTCCGGTGAATCCTTGGTTCATTCATTTCCGATTTATAGCCCAGGTATCCACCTTTACATTGATCTGGTCCGTGAATCATGCCGCCTTTGCCACACGGGATATCTGGAAATCAGAAGCCGATACCCTGGCCAGAGATGTGGTCTTCATGCGGACCAATCCTCTGCTGGATCCCGCCGGTCAGCTTATCCGGTTCGAAGTAATCTGGAATTTTATCGATTAATTCCTATTGGCGTAAGCCGCAAAATCTCCCGGAAGGGCACCTACGGGAAGTTCGGCAATGATTTCATTTGCTTTGTTCACAATGATTACTTCATCGGGAGCGACATAGTCCGTCGTACCGAAAATCAGGTATTGATTGAGGACACCAAGGGAATAGGCCTGGGGGAAATCCCCGATCTTGCGGGTCGTGTCCGGCTGCAGGGACGCCGTCAAGGGTACGGCTCCACCGTCATAGAGCTGGTAGACCTCATCCTGGAAAAGAACCATGTCCGACAAGGAACCGTCACTCGTCCCACGATCGACAATGACAACATTGCCGTTGGTCAGATCAATTGCAGACATCCCGCGATGAGCAGCCCAGTTGGCATCATAATAGGTGCTGGCAACATACAGTGTATTTCCCTGGAGCAGTAATCGCTCCGGTCCGGGAACAACGGTAAATGAATCGATGATGACCGGTTGGGAAGTCAAATCAATTTTAAGAATTTTGTCCTCACTGCCCCAGAAAGGATCCATGACTAAGCCGGCATAGAGGGATTGATCCTGGATTTCCAGGTCTTCCGGCATTCCGTTGACGGCGATGGTATCCAGGAAATCATCCGTTGTCAGGTCGATCACCAGAATCCCCTTCAGCCCCCAGCAGGATACGTAGGCCTTTTCAGCATAGACTTCCAGATAGCGGGGCGAGGCACCGGGAATATCGATGGTCCGGTTATAGGTTGGACCGTCGGCGGAAAGGTCCATGACTTCAATGGTATGGGAATTATTGACGACGATATATAGATTATCACCGGCCACGGTGAGAGATTGGGCTACATCTCCTAGCGGGTTTGCATTGGGGTCCCAGTGAACCGGTCCGGTGGTTTGCGTGAAATCTTCATCCAATGTCCAGAGGGTGGCATTGGATGAGCCGAAATTCCCTTCACACAGGATAAAAAACGTATCGCTGGTAGTGACGGAATTATCGTTGGGTGATTGACAGGATGCCAGGATTAAGACGAATAATGTAAGCAGGTATTTCATGAGATTCCTTTATGATCGGGTTAGGGTTAAATAGATACTTCGTCCCATTTCGGGATAGCCTTTGCTGTATTCATAGGATTGGTTCATTACATTGTTGATGCGAAGGCTCAAGCGCCAGGCCTCAGACCAGGGTAATGCCCCTGTCTCCATGATCAGGGAGTGGATTGTCATGGGATTAATCCAAATATCATGCGGCCAGTCGTACCGCGATATCATTCTGCTGCGATAATCGGTTTTCCACTGGATATTCAGCCGGGCAACATGCCAGGTTAGGGAATGATGGAGAATAAAGGCCGGAGCATAGAGCAAACGTTTACCCTGTTCATCGCTGCCGGAAAGATTCCGGGATCGATTGAAGGATGCCACCAGAGTTCCCGTCATATCATTATATTGCCAGGTATAACGGCCCTTGATTCCCAGACGCTCTGTGCGCCGGATGTTGATGGGGGTCCAGAAAGTGGTAACCGGAGTCCATTGAATCAGGTTGACACTGCGTTTGAAATATATTTCTCCCCTGAATTGTTGGTTAGGGCCATATTTTATATCAAAAAAGGCCAGTGCTTTATACAATGTTTCCGGCTCCAGGTCAGGGTTTCCGCCCGGGGTCCAGAATAATTCATTCAGGGACGGATTCCGGGTTGAGCGGGAGAGATGGATTCCCGTGGCAGTACGGTCTGTTAAGGGCTGTGTCAGTCGTAACCGTAAGGCTGTCGTCGTGGGCAGAAAATCGGAATATTCTATCCGTAATACCGACTCCAGCCGGACCGGGGAAGTGCCCAGATAGGTTGCTCGCTGCTCCAGCGTTCCGCTCTTCACTGTCCGATTGCCGGCGCCAGTGGATTGTAACTTGTCCAGGACGACGTCCACTCTGGTTTCCGTTTCCCAGCGGGGCCGGGCGGAAGACAGGCGTTTTCCGGTGATTGTGAATGTTTCCAGCCGGTGATCGGCGACCAGGGCATAGGCTGGATCGGTGTAATGATCGGATGATGCTTTCCAGGAAAGAATGGTCTTATTTGTGACCGACGGAAGAAAACGCACCAGGGAGAACGATGCCAGTGTTACGGCATCACTGCGCCGGGCGTCCGACGGAGACCACACCTGCCCCGGATTCCCCCGTTGTTGCAGGGAACGAAAATAAAATAAACGGGAATTCCATTGCCGTGACAGGAAAAAATCCATTTGTGACATCAAGGCTGACTGGGTGAAATCATTGTTGGTGCGGGTTTGGGAATGGTCGCGCCAGCGAACGGGAAAATCGCCGGAGTCTCCCGTATGATGGATTCCCAATCTGAAAATAAGATGGCGAAACGGCAGGGAATGGGTTAATGAGAAAGTTCTTCGCCCGTAACTACCACCGGTCAATTGGATCGTATTCTTATCCCAGACATAAATGGATACCGTCCCATCCCGGAAGCCGTCGGGATTGAGATGAACGGACCGGAAAAAAGTCACGGGGAACTGAGACAAATCGGTGATACCGGTCTGTGCACTATTCATATCCAATCCATTGAACCGGACCTTGGTGTGAGGTGCCACACCACCGTCAATACTCATCAGGGCCATGCTGCCCGGACCGCCGTAAGTGCGAATGGACACTCCCGGCAGGGTTGCAAAAATCTGTCGTTGGGAAAACGACCGGGTCAACGGATTCAGCACGGCGACATAATCTGATGATTGCATCTCCTGCTCATATTTCGCTTCCGCTTCTACTCCCGCCAGGGGAATGGGATGAGCCGGGAGTGTAACGGAGAAATATCGTTTTGCGGGAAGGAGAATATAACGTTTCTGATAACCGTAGCGCTGGATTCGAATGGAGTCACCGGGAAGAAATTGACCGCGCAAGATGAAGAAACCATCACCATCCGTTACGGTGAAGTCCTGGCTGGACACGTGAATGATGTAGGCGTATTCCAGTGGCTGACCCTGATCGGAGTACACATAGCCCTGCCACATGTCTGCAGAAAGGATGGCGAAAAAAAGGAAGGGGAGAAGGGGGCGGAATTCAGACATACCATCCCCCGGCGAAATGCGGAGAACGGAAAGGAGGAATGGTTAATATGTATATTTTTTGAACCATGACCTTTGTCCCGAAAGTCAAATTGTCCTGTGCGACTAATCAGGTTTCCTGGCTCAGTCTCATTGGATTAGCATCCCTTCTCAATCGTGTCACGATCAATGGTCTCTATGCTGTCCTCGACGTTTACAGTAGCGGGAACTGCTCTCGATTTTCACGAGATTCCCTATATTAGTCAGCGCAAGCAAGGTGAAAAAGCAGTGTAATTTTACACGATTGCCGGGAAAGAGGAAATAAAAAATTTCCCGACAACCGAATTTTGCAAAAAACCGGTGTCGGGCCATAAAGGCTTTCCACCTTGATATGCTCGACGGTGACAGGATAAATTCCCGCTTCAATTCCATAGGGAATACCCATTGATGAAGTATTTTATCATAAACAGCACAATTGCGAATGTCTATCGTGACCCGGATTTCAATTCTCCCGTGGTTTCCCAGGGATTACTGGGTGAAACCTGTATTGTCTGTGAGCGCAAAGATTCCTGGGTGAAATGCCAGTTCCCTGACGGATACCAGGGTTGGCTGAATACCGGGCAGGGGACTTTTTCCGATGCGCCCTATCCGGCCAATGCCACATGTCTGGATTTATATGCCACCATCGAACAAGATTCAATTCCGGTTCGTGCTCTGGCCCTGGGTTGCCAGGTCAAGGTTGGTAATGATGGTATCATTTCTCTGCCGGACAGTACGACCGGTGTCTGTACGGGAAACCTGGGATCATCACCGTACGGCCCGAAACGGGAGGATATTCTGAAAATAGCACGGCGATTGATCGGTATTCCTTACATCTGGGGCGGACGGTCTTCCTGCGGTCTTGATTGTTCCGGTCTGGTCCAATTGACATTCCACCTCTGCGGTATTCAACTACCTCGTGATTCGCGCCAACAGGCTGATTCTGAATTATTGAAACCCATCCGGGAAGATGAAGCGCTGCAAGGGGATTTATTTTTCTTCGGTACGGAACGCATTACCCATGTTGGGATTTATGCCGGCGATCATACCCTGATACACGCCCAGGGGTTTGTCAAGGAAGAGTCCATAGAAAGGGGCAATACCGAAGGAAACCTAGCCTTATCCAAAACCATTCAGAAGGTACAATCCATTGAGCCCCTCCTCTGATCATTTGAACGGATCACTCCTGAACGGACCGGCCCTGGTGCTCAATGCCAACTATGCTCCGCTGTCCATTTGCTCCGTCAAACGGGCCATTTGTTTATTGTTCCTGGATAAAGTCGATTTACTGGAAGAACGTCAGGAAAAAGTACACTCTTCATCCCGTACCATGCCCATGCCTTCGGTAATAAAACTGAAAAGTTATATTCGCTATAACAGCATGGATGTGGTGCTGTCGCGACGTAATATCTTCATTCGTGATAATCATCAATGTTCCTATTGTGGTAAGCGGAGCGGCGTCCTGACGGTGGATCATATTATTCCCCGAGAGCAGGGCGGTCAGGATACCTGGGAAAACCTGGTCACGGCCTGTCCCCGTTGCAATCTGTTAAAAAGCAACCGCACTCCAGAAGAAGCGCACATGCCGCTCCGGACCCAGCCCCGCCGCCCCAATCGTATCCATTATTTTCAACGCTTTGTCAACGGGGCTACCGCCAATTGGAAACCCTATCTGTTCATGGAATCATAAGGTGGAAAGAAAAACATGAAACGAGTATTAAGTGGGATTCAGTCGTCCGGTTCCCTGCATTTGGGAAATTATTTCGGCATGATGTCCCGGATGATCCGGTATCAGGAAGAAAATGATTTATTCTGTTTTATTGCCAATTATCATGCCCTGACGACCATCCATAATCCGGTGGCATTACAGGAAAATACGCGCCAGGCTGTCATGGACTTTTTAGCGCTGGGACTGGATCCTGACATTACCACATTTTGGGTACAGGGTGATGTCCCGCAGGTCACTGAACTGACCTGGATCCTGAATAATGTAACCGGGACAGGGCTTCTGGAGCGAGCCACGTCCTACAAGGATAAACTGGCAAAAGGGATTACCCCCAGCGTGGGATTATTTACTTATCCCGTTTTGATGGCGGCCGATATTCTCTGTTTCGGGGCAGAAATTGTGCCGGTGGGCAAAGATCAGAAACAGCATCTGGAAATGACCCGGGATATTGCCAGCCGGTTTAATCAGATTTTTGGAGAAACCTTTATTATTCCGGAACCGGATATTGATCTGACCACGCAATTGATTCCCGGTACGGACGGGCAGAAGATGAGTAAATCCTATGGCAATGTTATTCCACTCTTTGCTCCGGAAAAAGTGATCCGTAAAAAAATTATGTCCATCGTAACCGACAGTACGCCGGTGGAGGAACCAAAACCTATCGACTCACCTCTTTTTCAGCTTTATGCCTTGTTTCTGAATCAATCCGACCGCGAGGAACTGGAAAATCGCTTTCGCGCACCGGGCTTACGTTACGGGGATGTTAAAAAGGAATTGTTTGAAAGGGTTTGGACTACCTTCGCACCCTTCCGGGAACGTCGGGAATATCTGGTTACCCATGAAGATTATGTGACGGAAATATGCCGGCAAGGGGCCGAAAAAGCTGCCCAGGTTGCGGATGAATACCTGCAGCGAGCCCGAGCCAATATAGGGTTGAATTATTGAGGCCGACATATCAAATACAGTTGGAGAATTTCGAGGGACCTCTGGACCTCCTGTTGTACTTCATCCGCCGGGATGAAATTGATATCTACGATATTCCCATTGCACGGATCACGGCTGAGTTCATGGAAACCCTGGACCGGATAAAGGAACTGAACCTGGCCAATGCTGGTGAATTCATCCACATGGCCGCCACCTTGATGCGTATCAAGGCGAAAATGCTGTTGCCGGTTACCGCCGGGGAGGATGAAGACTTCGAGGACCCGCGCCAGGACTTGGTGCAAAAATTACTGGAATATCAGCAATACAAGGAGGCTGCCAAGCAACTGGACGGCATCCTGGAAGAACGAAGCCCTTATTTTCCCCGATCGATGGTTAATCCGGCCCCGCCGGGCGAAGATGATCCGAGTGTATATTTGAAGGATATCGGTTTGTACGAAATTGCTCGTTATTTCAAACACGCCATGGAACGAATGCCGGTTATTCAGTCCTATGAATTGGTGCGGGAGAATATTAACCTTGAGGATCAACGCAGAATCATTTTAGCTGGGTTTAATGAAGATGGAAGGCAGACCTTTTCCCAATTAATGAATAAACTGGGTTCTAAACTGGAAATGGTGGTAACCTTCCTGGCCATTCTGGACCTCATGCGCCAGGCCATAATCCGCGTTATCCAATCCCGGGTATTTGACGATCTGGAACTGGTCCTGGTGGCTCACAAATCATGACTGAACAGGAAATACAGAATATCGTCGAAGCACTGCTTTTTGCAGCGTCCGACCCGTTGACTCAACAACAAGTGAATCTGGTGTTTGAATCGGAAGCCCCGCAACTGAGCGATGTCGTTGCGCAACTGAATGACCGCTATCGTGCGGACAACCATGCGTTTTTTATCGAACAGGTAGCCCATGGCTACCGTCTGATTTCGCGACCGGAATATGATGTTTGGATACGACGACTACTGAAAAAGAGCGGTCGTTTGGTGTTGACGCCGGCGGCCCTGGAAACCCTGGCAATCATTGCCTATAAACAGCCCCTGAACCGGTTTGAAATTGAATCCATCCGCGGTGTGGATTGCAGCGGTGTATTGAAAACACTCCTACAACGCAAGCTGATCCAGATTAAAGGCCGGTCCAACAGTCCGGGACGTCCTCTGCTCTATGCCACTACCCCCCAGTTTCTGGAGTATTTCGGTTTGAATAAACTTTCCGATATGCCCAAATTAACCGATTTAAAAGATCTGGAAGCCTCGGATCCGGGAGAAAACCAAATCGATGCGTTTAAATAAATACCTGGCCCGCAGTGGTGTGGGTTCCCGACGCGAGACGGATAAATTGATTCAGGCAGCAACGGTGACTGTCAACGGATCGGTCATGACAAATCCGGCCTACCAGGTCCGTCCGGGAGATATCGTGGCTTATGACGGTCGGGTCGTTACTCCGGATGAGAACAGAGTCGTTCTCCTTCTGCATAAACCGGCGGGATATATCACCACTATGCGGGATCCACAGGGACGGAAAACAGTTTTAGATCTGCTGCCGGGATCGCAGCGTCTGTTTCCCATTGGACGGCTGGATAAGGATACGACAGGTCTGCTTCTGGTTACCAATGATGGTGATTTGGCCAATAAACTGATGCATCCCCGAAATCAAATCCCCCGAATATACCAGGCGGAAATTGAAGGTCGGCTATCCGACGCAACCGTGCAAAAGATTAAACGGGGCATCTTTATCGGGGAAAATACCTTTGGACGGGCAGAGGTTATTCGACAAAAAACAGTCAAGAAACGGTCCCAGGTAACCCTCTGTCTCCATCATGGTAAAAAACGGGAAATCCGCCGTATTTTTGAATTTTTACATATCAAACTCTATAGCCTGATCCGAATCCAATTCGGCCCCATCATGCTGGGGGATCTGCCGCCGGGTCGATACCGGGAACTGACCAAAGAAGAAGTGGCGAATCTGCTGCGGGTGGGGAAAACTACCCGAACCCGGTAAGACCGGCATGAATTCTCCCTTTTATTTCATCTTAAAGCGTTGGTAATTGTATGGTTTTCAATTAATTTCGCAGGCTTATTGAGAAGTGAATTTGATGATTATCGCAATAGATGGACCGGCTGCCTCCGGCAAATCAACTACGGCCCGCCTGGTGGCACAAAAACTGGGCTTTACTTACCTGGATACTGGTGCCATGTACCGGGCAGTCACCTATGCCTTGTTGGAACAGAAAATTCCGTTTACCGATGTGGCGCAGGTCAGTAAGGCCGTCGCCGAACTTGATATCGCCTTGCAGACGAAGGCGGGACAAACAATTGTGAGGGTGAACGGCAGGGATATTTCCGATGCCATTCGCTCCAAACGGGTAACGGACCGTGTCAGTGCCTGCAGCGCGATTCCGGTTGTGCGGCGGGAGATGGTTAAACTGCAGCGGCGAATGGGGCGGGAACAGAATTGTGTGATCGAAGGGCGTGATATCGGTACGGTCGTATTTCCTGATGCGGAATGGAAGTTCTACATTGTCGCGGACGTGACGACACGGGCCAGAAGGCGTTTGAACGATCTGAACCAAATTGGCGAATCGCGGTCATTGGAAACCTTAATCCGGGAAATCAATGAACGGGACAAGAAAGATTCTTCCCGCGATCACAGTCCTCTGAAAAAAGCAGCGGATGCCATAGAGATCGATACATCATCGTTAACCATTGATGAACAAGTTGATTTCATCATACAAACAGTAACAACAAAAGGGAAACCCAAGGAATGAGCGAAACGAAAGAACAGGAAATGATTGCTGAAGAGGCAAACGTATCCCAGGATACCGCTGTCAGTGCCGATCAGGCTTCATCGGAACCGGCACCAGCAGTCGAAACCACCAAGAATTATTTAGATCCGGCAATATTTGAAAATGTCCGGGTTGTATCCCGGGATGAATTAGACCATGCTCAGGAGTCTAGTGAAATCTCAGAAGAAATACAGGAAAAATATCTGGCCGGATTTCATGATATATCCGAAAATCAAGTCATCACCGGCCGTGTGATCGGTATGAATGATACGGAAGTATTAATTGATATTGGTTTTAAATCGGAAGGAATCATAGACCGCTCGGAATTCAGTGAAGGTGAACCACCCAAAATTGGTGAAACACTGGACGTCTATTTGGAACATCTTGAAGATCGCAGCGGCAACACCATTTTATCCAAATCCAAAGCTGATTTCATGAAACGTTGGAATGAGTTGCGGGAAACTTATGAAAATGATACTTTGATCACCGGAACCATTTCCCGTCGCATCAAAGGTGGTATGATTGTTGACCTCGGCGTGGTTCAGGCCTTCCTGCCGGGCAGTCAGATCGATGTGCGACCGATTCAGGATTTTGACGAATACTTGGACAAAGAACTGGAATTCAAAATTGTAAAATTCAATGAAGCCCGGAAGAATGTCGTCGTTTCCCGAAAGGTAATTCTGGAAGAAAGCCTGAAAGAACAGAGGGAAGAATTATTTTCCAAAATCAAGGTGGGTGAAGTCCTGGAGGGTCGTGTAAAAAACATTACTGATTTCGGTGTCTTTATCGATCTGGGCGGGGTGGATGGATTACTCCACATTACCGATTTGTCCTGGGGCCGTGTCAATCATCCCAGCGAACTGGTGAAACTAGATGAAACGCTGACGGTGAAAGTGATTGATTATGACGAAGAGAAAAAACGGATTTCTCTGGGTTTGAAGCAATTGACACCACATCCTTGGGAAAATATGGAAGATAAATATCCCATTGGCGAAACGGTAACCGGAAAAGTCGTTTCCATGACGAATTATGGTGCCTTTATTGAAATCGAACCGGGTGTGGAAGGTCTGATCCATGTATCGGAAATGTCCTGGACACGCCATATCAAGAATCCATCCGAACTGTATTCCATGGGCGACGAAATTGATGCCGTCGTGTTGTCCATCGATACGGAAGAGCGGAAGATCAGCCTGGGTGTGAAGCAGTTATTGCCCGATCCCTGGGATAAGATTGAAGAAAAATACATGGTTGGCAGTTTGTGCAAGGGCCGGGTTATGAATCTGACCCAGTTCGGTGCTTTTGTTGAGCTGGAAGAAGGCATTGACGGCCTGATCCATGTTTCCGATTTATCCTGGACGAAAGTGGTTCGCCATCCCAAGGAAATCCTGGAAAAAGGACAAGAAGTGGAAGTCCGTGTGCTGGAGGTTTCACGTGACAGTCGCCGAATATCTCTGGGACTGAAGCAGGTTGTGGACGATCCCTGGCCGGAATTGATTAAGTATTTTGAAACCGGCAAGGAAGTGACGGGAGATATTATACGCGTCCTGGACAAGGGGATCATCGTTCAGCTTGAGCATGATGTTGAAGGTATCATTCCGTTTGGAAAACGATCGAAGCGGGAACGGAAATCCCTGCTCCGTGACTTCAAACCGGGAGAAAAGATCTCGGGTAACGTGATGGAAGTCAAACCGGATGAAAAGAAAGTGGTCCTTTATGTGGATCAACTGGGTAGTAACAGCGTGGCGGATAAACCAGTTGACGAAGTCAAGGAATATCTGGCCTCTCAGGAAGCGCCGGCTACACAGAAAATAGAAATACCGGAAGGACTCAACGAGGCGGAAACAACCGACGCCGACGCTGAATCTGAATCCGAGTCATAGTTAGTGTGAGGAGGTTTCGGGGAATATGTTAACCCGGCTCTCTCAATTCATCGAACGCCAGTCAATCTTCCTGCGTATCGGGTCGGTTGCGCTGGCGTTCCTGTTATGGATATTTGTCGTCAGCGATGACCGTTTTACACTGGTGATCGATGTTCCGCTGGAAGCCCGCAATCTCAGCGCGAAAAAAGCCCTGAAACAAAAAGTCCCAGAAACGGCCAGGGTACGGTTTGGCGGCACGGGGCGGGCCTTGTTCAAGGCCTGGTTACTTAAGGATTTCTATGAAGACTTCAAACTGGTACTTGACCTGGAAGTCATTTCGGAGGAGTATGATTTTGTATTGAATGAATATTTTGCTCTTTATCCGCATAAAGTTGTCATACCCAATGCGCTGGACATTGAATATATCGAAGTCCTTCATCCCAGGGACGTTCACATTATACTGGATGAATACCTGGTCAAAGATGTCCCGGTACGTTCCAAGATATATTCCGAAGTATTACCCGGGTTCATTCAAGTCGGCCCCATTACATTTCTACCTGCGGCGATTCAGGTTGCCGGCGCCAAGGAAGAAGTACAAGCCATTCATTATGTTGAGACGGAGCCGGATACCCTACTCGGGCTGCAGGCACTGGTACAGGGAACGATTGCCCTGCATAATCCCCTGCCCATTCTGGAAATGTCCCACACTACGGTGGATTATTCCATCGATATCCAGGCCCTCAGTGAACGGATCATCAGTGATATTCCCGTCCAGGTGGATTCCATCCCAGCCGGGTTGCGGGTCTTCGTAAATCCCCGCACCGTTGCCCTGACTGTCATCGGCGGGGTTCGGCGGATTGAATCCATCAGCCCGGAGGATATTCAAGTAACTCTGAATTTCCGAGAACAATGGAACAGTCGGGTTCAATTCTATGAGCCGCGAGTCACCGTTCCGGCTGAAATTCGCTGGCAGGATTTATCGCCCCGTAATGTAGAATTGGTGGTCACGAAGGAAATCAATTAATGATTCTGGGGATAGAATCATCCTGCGATGAAACCGCGGCGGCGGTTTGCTCAAAAGGACAGATTCTGGCCAGCGTCATCAGTTCCCAGGAGATTCATGCCTCGTTCGGAGGAGTCGTCCCGGAAATTGCCTCCCGGGAGCATGAACGGCTGTTGAATTCGATTGTGGATACGGCCTTGCAACAGGCCGGCGTTTCCTTATCTGGACTATCGGGAATTGCCGTCACGCAGGGACCGGGACTGGCCGGAACCCTGCTGACAGGAGCCATGTTCGCCAAGGGTCTGGCTTTGGGATTGGACCTGCCGGTGGTGGGAGTCAATCATCTGGAAGCGCATATTTTTGCGAACTTTTTGGCCGATCCCACGTTAGAATTTCCGTTTATCTGTCTGCTGGTATCGGGAGGCCATACTCAACTCTGGAATGTCAATGGTGTCGGGGACTATGTCCTGCTGGGGAATACCCGTGACGATGCGGCCGGAGAGGCCTTTGATAAAGGTGCCAGAATTCTGGGCCTAGGATATCCCGGAGGACCGGCCATTGAACGGGCCGCTGAAACGGGAGATGAAAACGCCATTCAATTCCCCCGATCTTTTATGAAGCCGGGTAATTATGAATTCAGTTTCAGCGGTCTTAAAACATCGCTGCTGTATTTTATGAAAGAATCGAAAAACCAGGAACAATACAATCTGGCTACCATCGCCGCCAGTTATGAAAAGGCCATAGTGGACGTATTGACCTATAAACTGTCCCAGGCTGTAAAATCGGCCGGAGTCAGTACCGCCGTCGTGGCCGGCGGCGTCGCCGCGAACAAACGGCTGAGGGCCTCGCTAGCGGACCGATTACCATCCTCCGTTCGTTTGCTCTACCCTGATTTCAAATATTGTACCGACAATGCCGCCATGGTTTCCTATCTGGGGGAAATCAAACTGAAGGCCGGTCAGCAGTCCCCTCTGGATTTCGATATTATTCCCAATTTGCGTTTGGACTGAAAATGCAGATTGAATTTCTCCGTTCGCCGGATCTTGTATTCTGGGTCCTTCTTTTTCTGGCTGCAGTGGTCACTTTCCTGACTTGGCGACCCCTGTGGTCCCTGACATCCATTCGCTGGTTATTCGGTCTGCGCATCCTGCTGGTCCTTACCGCCCTGATATTATTGCTGCAACCGCGAATCCATAATGTCATAAACCGGAGTGAGGAACTGCCCTGGATATTACTGGTCGATAATTCCCTGTCCATTGCCTATCATCAGAATATTTCACCGGCTATGATCAACCAGGGTGTTGCTGAAATGACCCGTACACTCCGGGATAAGGGACTGACCCTGGAGACATTTTCCTTTTCGCGGGACCTGGAACCGGGACGGACAGAAATCTCCGGCTTGGGTACGGCCACGAATATCAGTAAAGCAATCGCCACCCTGAAGGATCGGTTTTCCCACGGCATGGCCGGTATCATTCTGATCAGTGACGGACAGATTACACAGGGATTTGATCCCGTGACGGAACTGGACCGAAGGACCGGTCCTTGCTACACCATCGCCATCGGGGATACAACACCCCTGGTGGATGTGAAAATTCATTCGGTGGATGCTCCAACTGTCGTCGTTAAAGGGGAAGATGTGGAAGCTACCGTTACCATATCCGGAGTGGGACCGGTGAATGAACGAATCAATATATCCTTGATGGAAGGGAAGAAGCTGCTGGGATCAAAATTTGTAGATTTGCAGGGTAATGGATCACAGAACCGGGTCACCTTCCGCTTCAAACCGGAACAACAAGGGAAAATCAATTTCCAGCTAACGGCGTCTTCCCTGTCTGATGAATTAAATGTGGCCAATAATCGTCAGAATTTCTCAATTTCCGTACTCAAGGACCGTTATACTGTAGCGCTGATGACCGGCGTTCCTTCGTTTAATACGACCCTGGTGAAGCAATGGTTACAGGAAATGGGTCGGACGGAAGTGGATCAATTTATCGGCAGTTCTCCCAATTTTGAAACTCGGATGAAATCGTTCTGGAAAAAACCCTATGATTTAATCCTGTTTGATAATTATCCCATCCGTCCGCTGAGCATCCGGGCTCAGCGTATTTTGGCCCGCAAGATTGCTTCCCAGTCTTCGGCTGTCTTCTGGTTAAATGGCCCCGGATTATCCCCGACCACGGCTAAAACGATATTACCTCTCATTCAGGCCGAATTAGGAAGTATCCCCGATTCCCTCCTGACGGAAGAATCGGAAGTGAAAATCCTCCCTGAAATCAGAATATTGCCGGCCTACGATGTGTCTTTGGAGCATTTGACCGGCACCAGTTTTCCTCCCCTGGTTCCGGTGATGCCCCTGACATTGACAGCTCCCCGGTCACGAATCATCATTCAGGACAGGCATACCGGACAACCCATCCTCAGTCTTCAGGAAAAAGGAAATCTCCGGAGTGCCGCCTGGACCACGCCGGACATGTATTCTTTGTATTTCCGGTCCATCGCCATTCAGAAGGAAAATGATGTCCGGGAAATATTCAAGGGAACCTGGGCCTGGCTCATGCGCACAGGCGGGGACCAGGAACTATATTACCGGCTGAACAAGAAACAATTCCAGCAAGGGGAGGAAATATTTGTTTCCGGCAATCGTCTGGGTGGCTCCCGTGTCCCTTTCTCGGACGTAACCATGGCCATCTGGCGGGATAGCACGCAAATTCATTCGGTGGAATTTGAGTATAATGCATTGAAAGATCGGTGGGAGGGACAATTCTGGGCCGCCGCCCCGGGACATTACCGATATGAAATTATGATGAAAGTTGGAACCACCACGACTTATCAGAAGGGTGAGTATTTTGTCGAGGAAAGTCAGATTGAACTCAACAATGTCTTTGTCAATCAACCGTTGCTGAAACAAATGGCCCGGGTGAGCCGAGGGAAATATCAGCCTTGGGAAAACCGCTCCGCTGTGATCCAGGAAATCGCACCAAAAATATTACACAGTCAAATCAAACAAAGAATTACGCCTTCCGAACACTGGCTGGTCCTGGTCATTATGATCCTAGTACTAGTGGTGGAATGGTCGGCTCGCAGACTATTGGGTTTTATATAATTTCTTTGGAGAATAGTGGCCCATCACCTGTATTTTTTAACTTGCTATATGGAAAGTGAAATATGAAAAAGATTACCTTTATCGGAACCGGTTATGTCGGCCTGGTTACTGGGGCCGGTATATCCGACTTCGGCCATGACGTGGTTTGTGTCGATATTGATGCCGAAAAAATCGAGAAACTCAACCAGGGACAAATCCCAATTTATGAGCCCGGGCTTGAACAACTTATCCGGCGCAATGTGGAAGCCGGGCGATTGTCATTTACTACCGATGTATCCCAGTCCATCCGGGATGCCAGCATTGTTTTCATTGCCGTGGGTACGCCGGAAGGGGAGGACGGATCGGCCGATTTACGGGCCGTTTTCCAGGTCTGTGAAACCATTGCACGGGAACTTAACGGGTATAAAATAATATGTACCAAGAGTACGGTACCAGTAGGAACAGGGAAAAAAATAATTGCAACCATTAGACAACTGGCTCCCTATAAAACGTTTGATTACGTTTCCAACCCTGAGTTCCTTCGCGAAGGGGCAGCGGTGAATGATTTCCTCAGACCAGACAGGGTCATTATCGGCGCGACCAGTGAACGTGCTTTTGAATTATTGCGCGATGTATACCGCCCCCTATATATTAATGAAACACCCATGGTACACACCAATGTGGAAACGGCGGAAATGATCAAATATGCCAGCAATGCCTTCCTGGCCTTGAAGATCAGCTACATCAATGAGGTCGCCAATCTTTGCGAAGCTGTAGGAGCCGATGTGCATGTGGTGGCAAAGGCCATGGGAATCGATGGGCGCATTTCATCGAAATTTCTGCATCCAGGCCCGGGCTTTGGCGGATCCTGTTTTCCCAAAGACACCAAGGCATTGGTGCATCTGGCAGTAGAACAGGATGTGGCACTGCGGACCATTGAGGCTGCCGTACGGGCTAATGAATACCAGAAACAATTGATGTGTGAAAAATTATTCCGTCTATTGGGACCGGATAAAGCGGGGAAAAAAGTCGCTGTACTGGGACTTAGTTTCAAACCGAATACGGATGATGTGCGTGAATCTCCCGCGCTTTATTTGGTCCAGAGACTTGTCAGGGAAGGGGTGGACGTCCAAGCCTATGATCCCATTGCCAATGATGCCATGGCCCGCCATTTCCCGAACCTGACATACTGCCGTTCTTGGGAGGAGGCAGTAACCGGAACTCAGGCTGTGGCCATCATGACGGAGTGGAATGAGTTTCGTGGGCTCAATCTCGAAAGGCTGGGAGAGTTGGCAGCGGAAAAGGCCGTTCTGGATGCGCGGAATATTCTGAGTGTTCAAGCCTTGCACGATCACGGTTTCCGTTTTGAAAATGTGGGACGTCGGACGGCATGAATATCATTCCCACCGCCATCCCCGACATTTTAATCATTGAACCGCGAGTCCACGAAGATGAACGAGGATATTTTTTCGAATCCTACCAATTGGAGCGCTTTCAACAGGCCGGTTTGCCCATCGATTTTGTCCAGGATAATGAAGCCCTGTCCCGCGGACCGGTTTTGCGGGGATTGCATTATCAGCGTTACTTTCCCCAAGGTAAATTGGTACGGGTGGTGGCGGGAGTGGTGTGGGATGTGGCCGTGGATATCCGGCAATCATCCCCTACCTTCGGCCAATGGGTGGGAGAGGAGTTATCGGCCGACAACCATCGTATGCTGTACATTCCACCGGGGTTTGCCCATGGCTACTGCTCCCTTACTGATGTGACAATTTTTCAATATAAGTGTACCGACGTGTACCATCCGGATGATGAATACGGCATTCGTTGGAATGATCCGGACCTTGCTATTACCTGGCCCTTAGCGGCCACACCTCGGATTTCAGCCAAGGATAAAGAATTACCGGTCCTGAAAGACCAGCGGAAGGATTTGCTTTTTGACTAAACGTTTGAACACAATATTGGTTACCGGCGGGTCCGGCTTCATTGGATCGAATTTCATTCGCTATATCCATGAAGAACTCCCGGAAACCACCATTATTAATCTTGATAAATTGACCTATGCTGGTAACCAGGCTAATCTGACGGAACTCGAGTCGTCGGAACGGTATCACTTTCATCGTGGTGATATCAATAATTCCACTTTGGTGGCGGAACTGTTTTCCACCTATTCCCCTGATACGGTGGTGAATTTTGCGGCTGAAAGCCATGTGGATCGTTCCATCACCGGACCCGGTGCCTTCATCCAAACCAACATTATGGGAACCTATACCTTGCTGGAACAATCCCTGGTCTATTACCGGTCTCTGGATGAGGAGGAACAAAAAGGATTTCGCTTTCACCACGTTTCGACCGATGAAGTTTATGGTTCTCTGGGAGCAACCGGTTTTTTTACAGAACAAACACCTTATGATCCCAGTTCGCCCTATTCGTCCTCCAAAGCGGCGTCCGATCACTTGGTCCGGGCCTGGCACCGAACCTATGGCCTACCCATCCTGGTTACCAATTGTAGCAATAATTACGGTCCCTACCAGTTTCCCGAAAAACTGATTCCCCTGATGATTATCAATTGTCTGGAAAACAAACCGTTGCCGGTCTATGGCGACGGCAGCAATATCCGGGACTGGTTATATGTTGCCGATCATTGTGAAGCCATCCTTCATGTCCTTAAAATGGGCACGGTGGGAGAGACGTATAACATTGGTGGAAACAATGAAATCCGCAACCTGGAAATCGTGGAAACGATTTGTGATATCCTGGATGAGGTCAAACCGGGTCATTTGGCACATTACCGGGAATTAATCAATTTTGTGAAGGATCGTCCCGGACATGATTTTCGTTATGCCATCGATGCCACAAAAATCAGGAATGAACTGGGGTGGACCCCGAAGCATACCTTTCGGACGGGCATCAGGACCACGATTGCATGGTACCTGGAGCATGAATCCTGGTGGGAACATATCCGGTCGGGAGCGTACCGTGCATATTATCAATCCCAATATGGATCACCATAAATGAAATCAATCTATCTTACGGTTATTTTAGGATTAACACTGTTGGTGGGTCAAAATATTCCACCACAATTCGGGCGTCAGGACTTGCGTCAGGAGAATGAAACGGAACCGGAACGAATGGAGGAGATGACCCTGACGGTCCCGGCTACTCCGCTGGAAAAAGCTGTAAACCCGGATATCTATGTCTTGGGGCCCGGTGACAAGCTGGGCATTGATATCATTACAGGGACACACATGTTTTTCCAGCTTTATGTCAATCCCGGGGGCGATATTCTCATTCCGTCCGTTGGGAAAATCATGGTCGGAGGAACCCGGTTGACTCAGGCCATTCATGACATTCAGCAGTCCGTGACGGAACAGTATAAGAACAGTAAAGTCAGTGTGTCGTTGTTGGATATTCGGCAATTTGTTATTCCCGTTACCGGTGCCATTAAGCTGCCCGGCGATTACCCAGTGTTTGCAACTCAACGGGTCTGGGATGTGATTGATCAATGCGGCGGATTTGAGCCCTTTACGGATCCCGAACGGGTGCAGATCACGCATGCCGACGGATCCCAGAACATCATATCATTGAAGGCTTTTCTGTTAACCGGTGATTTGAGTCAGAACCCTGTTATCAGGGAAGGGGATCATATTCATATTCCGATTTTGGCTGAAAAAGAAGAGGTGATCCTGAAAAATTATGAATTAATCAAGTCCACGGTATGGGTAACGGGCTTTGTGGAATATCCCGGTTCATATCAGTTTATCCCGGGATTGACGCTGGCGGAATATATTGCTCTGGCCGGTGGTGCCAAGGAATCCGGATCCGCGCCGAAGGCAACCATCAAGAATCGTTCTAGTGCCTCCCGACCGGATGCCATTATACTGGCCGGCGATCGGATCTATGTCCCGGAAACAGTTCGCAGCCGGTTGATCGGTAATGCTAGTACGATGCAGATTGTGACGGCCTTTGCATCCATTTATTTAACTTACATAGCGGCCACGAAATAATATGAAACTGACCCCCCACGAAGAGAAAATACTGGAACTGGTTCGGCTGAACCCCGAGATCATCGATAATCCCGAAGCCCGTAAACGAGTGGCGGAAGAAAACGGACTGTCGGAAAAAACATTGCGAAACCGAATCGCCGATCTGAAGAAATACGGGGTGCTGGATGAGGACAAGATAACGAGTCAAAAGGTCAATGCAACCATTTCGGATAAAGAGGAATTGACTATTATGGAAATGTTTCAGATTATCTGGACAGTTCGATGGAAAATATTCCGCAATGTATTTATTATGTCTGTCTTGGCCGTCATTTTCTCATTGCTCATGCCACTGACGTATCGCTCGGTGGCGGTGATCATGCCACCCTCATCCGATACAGGATTAAATTTATCGGCGGCCCTATCTTCACTGCCATTCGGCAATCTGATAGGTGGCGGAAACGATTCCCAGGGGATGACATTCATTGCGATTCTGAATAGTCGTACGGTGCAGGAAGCCATCATTGATGAATTCGATTTGATGGACTTTTATAACGCCAAATATTTGGAAGACGCCCTGGAAGAATTGAATGAAAATACATCGGTTGAACTGCAGGAAGAAGGGACCATAAAAATTGCGTTTACGGCAACCACACCTTGGTTTCATCCGGAAAAAGATGAGGAATACTGTAAAGAACTGGTAGAAAATGTGGCAAACACATACATTGCAAAACTGGATGAAGTTAATAAACTGTTGAAAAGTGAACAGGCGAAAAATAACCGGGAATTCATTGAAAAACGGTATCAACTGAATCAACACGACTTGTCTTCGGCAGAAAACAGACTCAATCTTTTTCAGAAAAAGTATAATACCGTATCGCTGGAGGATCAGACTAAGGCGGCCATTGAAATTGCTTCTAACATAAAAGCACAAATATTAGCCGACCAGGTGCAACTGGAAGTCTTGGGACAGACTTTACCCGAGAACCATCCCGACCGGATAAATCTGAAACGTGAGATTGAATTACTGAACGAACAATTGAATGATTTGAATACAGGAAAATCAAAAGATTATTTATTACCCAAATTTGGCGCTATCCCTGATTTGGGTCTGGAATATGCCCGTTTAACTCGACAACTGGAAGTCCAGAACCAAATTTTCATGTTTCTGACCCAGCAATATGAAGAGGCCAAGATCAAGGAAGCCAAGAATACACCAACCCTGCAGGTTTTGGATTACGGAAAAAAACCTGAGAAAAAATTCAAACCATCCCGGGCCCGGATCTGCATTATCGGTTTCGTATTTGCGTTAGTATTCTCCGTTTATTATTATTATTTCAAAATTCGCTGGTATGGAAGTTCAGCTTAAATGCAACTCATTAATTATGACAAGGGCATTATATTAGCCCTTCCATTATTAATCCTTACTTCATTATTGATGATACCTGATGATTATATTTTTTATTCAATCAGTATATTATCAGCGCTATTGTGTTATGAATTTGTAGTTTATAAGTATCGTTTTATATTTGGGCTTACCGGATTAAATTATTTATCGGTACCATCGCTAATGGTACTTACATTCACCATTTTTATTTCCCTTCCTTCGATATATATTGCGGGCGCATCTGTACACCCCAGCCGGATCCCATTTTTTATTTCCATACTTTCTTTCTATTTCTTATTTCCTCTAGGATTAATTATTGGCCAAAAGATCCGTCCCATTGAGCAGGTGAAATTAATAGACCTCAAACAAGCTGTTCGTAAAATGGATATGGATAAACGATTTTATGAATTACTGATCATACTACTTACACTCTGCTTAGGTATTTTGGTCTTATATTTGTTACGTACCGATACGATCCCATTATTTGAATTAATAAAAACCCCCGGGGACTCTACAAAATTCTTTTATTTAAGAGAAGACGCCTTAAAGACATTACAAATTACACGGATAGAAAGATATGCAGTTCACTGGTTACGGTCTTTATTCATTCCTTTTGGTATTATAGGGTCGTTAGTTTTAAGTACTCTGTATCAGAAAAGAACATATAAGATTCTTTTTATAAACTATCTTCTGATTGGATTATTTGTAAATACAATGACATTGGAAAAGTCTCCGCTGGCCACAGTTATTCTAGTTATAGCAGCTTATTATTATTTAAAAGCGAAAAAAGTGAATGCCCTTAGAATAATAGGAATTATCATTGCTGTCTTAGCTGGTCCGATGGTGATTACCTATTTCATATTCTATGGTCGAGAAGATATTTTCCGTGTTATTTATTTGTCTTATTTCAATCGGCTTATTATCGTTCCCAGTGAAGTGTTATCCTACTATTTTCAATATTTTCCGGAAAAACATGATTTCCTATGGGGACGATCATCCCAATTGTTTTCCTGGATGAGTCAGTTTGGAACTTTTCCCATTTCAAATTATGTGGCAAAGGTATGGTGGAAGGACCCTTTTACAACCGGGAATGCCAATGCCATGTATCTAGGTAACTTCTGGGCTGATTTCGGGTATATAGGGCCTTTATTATCCACACCAATTATTGGTCTTGTCAGTCATTTATTTTATCGGAAGATTTTAGTGACGGCTGACTATTCCATGAATATCATTTACATAACAGTGATTGCCGTATGTGTTCCATTATTTACATTTAGTTTTTTTAGTTCAAATTTTACTATACTGTTTTTTACTAAGGGCTTAGTTCTGATAGTTATTTTTCTTTATTGGATTGAGAATCGTAAATAATATAGTAATGAGTTCCCAGTATAGAAATACGTTTGGTCAGCAGTACTTAATTATTGCAGTTAATGGTGTAGCTGTTTTATCAGGTGTTTTTCTATTAAATGGCATTATTGCACGACTTTTCGGTATTGAAGTATTGGGTGAGTTTCTGTTGATTAAACGTACGGTAACAACGGTTGTATCCATTCTCCTGATAGGCCTGAATATTGGGATACCCTATTTTTTAAACCGCGAGTCAGAGGAGAGTGTCTATCGCAATTCCGTTTTAATATTTATTTTGTTTACTTTGCCGGCCATAGCCATGTTTGTAGTGCTAATTCGTGCCGGATTTACAGAAGGTTTTCAGATCAACCACGTATTGGGTTACGGTCTTTATACCATTGGGATATGTATGCAGTTTTTCGTGTATGCTCACTACAGAGGGCGGCATAAATTTTTCTGGGCCAGTTTATTACAACTATCCGCCACTGCCATCGTTCCAGTTATTATTGTCAATTTCACGGATGATATCCAACAGGTATTAGCCGTAATTGGACTTGTGAATTCACTCCTCAGTGGAATCCTGCTGATCCTATTATACCGGGGTCTGCCGTATGGCAACTACCAATTGGAGCGAATAAAAATATATATGAAATATGGATTGGTGCGTTTTCCAAGTTTTATTTCCCAGTTCATCCTATTGGCTGGCCCAGGTATTTTAGCCTCATCGTGGGCCACCTATAAAGATGTAGCCCTGGTTAATGGCAATATGAGCCTGATTCGGTTATTACTTTTTATACTGGGACCCATCGGTATCATTATGTTGCCACGGGTATCAGGAATCAAACATCAACAACAAAAAGATAAGTTAGGATATTCACTGGCCGGATTATTACAAATAACAACTGGGATCGCCATGATAATAGCCGCATTCCTGTATATCTTTAACGGAAAAATCTTAACATTATGGTACAGTCTGGATCGAACTGAAATTCTGCCTGAAGCCAAGATAATCATTCTGGCACTTCCCTTTTATGTCATTGCTGAAATATTACGCAGCCCCATTGATGGTTTATCATATAAAGGAATTAATTCAAAGGTTTATGGTCTTGCTGCCATCGGATTTTT
>JBHHUC010000079.1:0-7545 GCA_046861395.1 Fidelibacterota bacterium | reverse complement strand
TAACCCATTTCATCAATCATGATATTCTTCCCGTTGTTCCTTCCCAGGGATCAGTGGGAGCCAGCGGAGACCTGGCACCATTGTCGCATATTGCGCTGGCCCTGATGGGAGAAGGTTTGGTATCGTTTCAGGATAAGATCATGACGGCACAGGAAGCGCTGACGGCCACGAAGGGAAAGGTATATCAACCGGCTCCCAAGGAAGGCTTGAGTCTGATTAACGGAACCCAGGTTTCCACCGCTCTGGCGATGGTTGCCGTTCTGGCGGCCAGAACTTTGATGAATCAGGCAGATGAAATTGCCGCCTTATCGGTGGAAGCATCATTGTCCTCCCGGGCTGTTTTTGCACCTGAGATTCATAGCTTGAAAGCCCACGGCGGACAGCAGGAAACCGCCCGGCGAATATATGATTTGCTGGCCGGCAGTGAAATTGTCGCCAGTCATGCCGATTGCGACCGCACTCAGGATCCGTACAGTATCCGTTGTGTACCACATGTCCATGGTGCGTCCCGGGATACTCTGGAATTTGTGGAAAGCGTTATTTTGGCGGAAGCCAATAGTGTAAGCGATAATCCTTTAATTCTTCCCGATGGCCGGATTGTCAGTTCCGGGCATTTTCATGGTGAATCGGTGGCCCAGGCCATGGATGCCCTGGCCGTGGCCATGAGTGAAATCGGGGCTATTTCCGAACGTCGGATTCATTATTTCATGAAAGGGATTGATGATAAAATTCCACCGTTCCTAACCCCTACACCGGGACTGGAATCAGGGTTGATGCTGGCCCATGTGACGGCCACCGCTCTGGCATCGGAAAACAAGACCCTCAGTCATCCGGCCAGTGTGGACAGTCTGCCTTCCTCCGGAGGACAGGAAGATCTGGTGAGCATGGCACCCTGGGCTGCACGAAAAACAACTATGATCCTTGATAATGTACGGAGGATTATAGCCATTGAACTTTTAACGGGTCTGCGGGCCATTCAGTCCTTTTTACCGGGGTTGGCAACAGGGCAAGGAACCGGTAAAATCATTCAGCGGGTCAGTGATATAATTGATTTACCCAGCCATGAATTTTCACCGGGACCGGTGATTGAAGAACTGGAAAGACTATTGATAAACCATTCGGAATTAGCAGTGGGACATAGCGTATGAAGAACCGACCACCTTTTGAATTTGCCTTAACATTTGATGATGTATTGCTGGTGCCCCAGTCGTCCACCGTTTTACCACGGGAAGTGGAGTTGGGCACCCGGCTTACCAACACAATCCATTTGAATATTCCTCTGTTGAGTGCTGCCATGGATACGGTTACGGAAAGTGCCATGGCGATAGCCTTGGCGCGTGAGGGCGGACTGGGCATTATTCATAAAAATCTTTCCATTGCCGATCAGACCGCCATGGTAGACCGGGTAAAACGCAGTGAAAGTGGCATGATTATGAATCCGGTCACACTTTCGGCCGATAAAACCATTGCCGAAGCAAAAGGATTAATGGCACATTTTCGCATCAGCGGTTTGCCGGTGGTGGAGGAGGGGAAATTGGTGGGTATCCTGACGAACAGGGATATCCGATTTGAAAAGGATGGTCAATTACCTGTGAAAGAACGAATGACAAGTGAAAACCTGGTAACGGTGCCTGTGGGAACAACGCTGGAAAAAGCGAAGGCCCTGCTCCAGGAACATCGTATCGAAAAACTCCTGGTGGTAGATGGCGATGGTGTTCTGCAGGGATTAATTACGGTAAAGGATATTCAGAAGAAAGAGCAATTTCCACGGGCCGCAAAGGACCGTAACGGCCGTCTGTTATCTGGTGCTGCCGTGGGGGTCGGTTCGGATGCCATTGAACGGGCTCAGGCTCTGGCCGCCGCCGAAGTGGATGTCATTGTCATCGATACGGCGCACGGACATTCGGCGGGTGTCCTGAAAACCATAGAAGCCATTAAAAATAGCGTTGGTTCCGTGCAGGTCATCGCCGGGAATGTGGCTACGGCGGAAGGAACGGCGGCCCTCATTGCGGCCGGTGTTGATGCCGTGAAAGTGGGCATTGGGGCCGGAGCCAGTTGCACGACTCGGATTATTGCCGGTGTTGGTGTGCCCCAGTTATCGGCGGTGATGCATTGTGTGGATGAAGCACGCGGACACGATATCCCGGTAGTTGCCGATGGTGGCATTCGCTACAGTGGTGATATTGCCAAAGCGCTGGCGGCCGGTGCCGGAACGGTCATGCTGGGCAGTGTCCTGGCAGGAATGGATGAAAGTCCCGGGGAAACGATTCTCTACGAAGGCCGTCAGTATAAAGCATATCGCGGAATGGGTTCCATGGGCGCCATGCAGAAAGGGAGTGGTGATAGGTATTTTCAGGAAGGTGCCGAAGCCACCAAGCTGGTGCCGGAAGGTATTGAAGGAATGGTGCCCTATCGAGGGTCCGTGCGAAATACGATCCACCAGTTAATCGGTGGCATTCGTTCAGCCATGGGATATTGTGGAGTAAAGACCATCAGGGAATTCGGTGAAAAAGCCCAATTTGTACAAATCAGTGCGGCCGGAATTAAAGAGAGCCACCCCCACGAAGTTCGTATCGTGAAGGAGGCTCCAAATTATCAGGTATCAGAGAAACCTTAAAGCGAATTTATATGGCGCGTTAATTGCGCTTTTTTTCTGGCGGCGTTATTTTTATGTATGAGATTGATGGAAGCCATTTTATCAATAAAGCTGATGGCTTCACGATAGGGTGCTTCCACCTCATCACCCTTTTGGAATGAAAGGACTTTTTTCATCATCGTCTTCAGTTTGGACATATTTTGAATGTTCCGCTGCCGGCGCTTCAAATCCTGCCGCTCACGTTTTATCTGCTGGGGATGTCTATCCATTTAATGTTTTTCCCTTTGTTTTAAGCCAAGAAATTTATTGACCATTTGGCGTAGTTACAAAGAATGAAATGTATCTTTTCTGAATATTTCCGGGCGAACAAGCGCCATGACACATTTCATAACCAAGGTGAGGTCAAAAATCATTTGCAATTATCAAACCATCATTTATTATGCAACACCTGACGGAGTTGATGTTTCTTTGGTTATCATTTGCTATAGACATTCGATTCCTACGGAATCGTTTTGCAGCACAATGGACGATCCCCAAACACCAGATATTACGATGTATTATAGTTCACAGATAGCCGCAATAAAATGGCGATTCTACCAGATATCAGGATACAATAACCCCGGCGGGGTTATATGTCTATAGCCCGAGAATGAACAAAACCACCAACCTCGTAGAGGTTGAATGTCATTCGCGATAACCAAAATCTTATATTGTTTAGTACCTATGGCGTTGTGGGTTATTTCGTATTCAATTCTATAGGCATTCGATCTCTATGGGATCATTTTTATTTCACACAACAAAACACACGGGATGGCTGGAAATTTAAATTCACTGGAAATTTTCACCAGAAATCGGGGTAAATCCGATTGCCGAATCATTGCGATATAAGGATTTGAAAAATGTCAGAAAAATATTATTTTTCACCATGAGTAAAGTAGAACTTCTGCAATCTGTTCCGCTGTTTGGTGATCTCAGCGACTCCTCACTACATAAAATAGCCGACCAAATGATCATCCGGTCTTACAGTAAAGGTCAGATGATTCTGATGGAGGAAAGTTCGGGTGAAACCTTCTTTATCTTAGCTAAAGGCGCGGTAAAAGTAACTCGCATGAGTGATGACGGTAGGGAAGTCATTCTTGCCATGTTGGGCGAAGGCGATTTTTTCGGTGAAATGTCCCTACTGGACGGTGAAGGGCGATCCGCCAATATTGTAGCCATCGAGGACTCGGAAGCACTGACGATCAAGCGGAGTGAATTTTTATCCATTCTGGAAAATTATCCGAAAATTGCCATTCATCTTCTGGAAGAATTGACCCAACGCCTGCGCCGCAGTGATCAGCAGATCGAAAGCCTGTCTCTCAGTGATGCTGAGCAGCGGATTTCCATTACGCTGATCCGGTTGGCCGAAGAATTGGGTACCATTAAATCCGGTGCGGTTACCATACGGAATCTTCCTTATCAACAGGATATTGCGAACATGGCGGGAACATCCCGGGAAACGGTATCCCGAACCTTAAAAATGCTAACGGAAAAAGGTTATATTGAGCGTGATGGAAAAGCGTTGATTATAAAAGATTTTGCCCTCTTCCGTCGTCAATTTATGTAATCCCAGAAGATTCCAATGAATACAACATTTCTCGATGGTATTCTGGGGAATGACCATCGTTCCATTTCTCGCTTGATCAGTGATATCGAAGCCGGAGTTCCCGTGTCCCCGGAATTGGTGGCTGACCTCCATGCCCATTCCTTTGAAGCCGTTCGTATTGGCATTACCGGTCCACCGGGTGCCGGGAAAAGCACATTAGTAGATCAATTGATCGGTACCTTACGCGAAGCCGGGAATTCCGTTGGTGTGGTCGCTGTAGATCCTACCAGTCCCTTTACCGGTGGTGCCTTGCTGGGGGACCGGGTACGCATGAACCGGTTTGCCTGGGATGATAATGTTTTCATTCGCAGTATGGGCTCACAGGGTGATCTGGGCGGACTGGCCCGAAAAACCCAGGATGTGGGTGATATTCTGGCTGCCAGCGGTAAGGACTATGTCATTTATGAGACAGTGGGTGTGGGGCAGGGCGAACATGATGTGGCCCGTGCTGTAGACTTGACGGTGGTAGTGCTGGTCCCGGAATCAGGGGATGAAATCCAATTGATGAAAGCGGGGCTGATCGAAATTGCCGATTTTTTTGTCATTAACAAATCGGATCGTTCCGGTGCCGGCCGACTGGCAAGTGTTTTGCGCAATTTATTGCATTCCTTTGGCGATCCCGATAAGCTGGAACCCCCGGTAATCAATACCGTAGCCGCCCGGGGTGAAGGTATCATGCAATTGAAAAAAGGCATTCTAAGTCATTTGGATGAAATGAAGAAACGGGGACTGTTCGAAAAGAAGCGATTGGAACGATATCGGAATCGCGTCCGAACCATTGTTCATGACCGTTTGCTGGATGCCTTCTGGACATCGGAAAAAATCAAAAACCTTGAATTACTGACCGCCTCACTGGATTCGGTGAAAACATCGCCTTACACGCTGGCCGATGGTCTGTTAAAAAATGAAACTGTTATCTAAAAAGCATCCCGACGAAATGGCATTTCTGGAGCATCTGGAAGAGTTGCGCTGGCGTCTCATTAAAAGTACCCTTTCCATTCTGGTGGGTGCAATCATCACCTTCATTTTCATTGATCAGATCATCCATCTTCTTATTGCACCAATTGAAGACATCGGCCAGGTAATGTCATTGCAGGTCCTGACGGTTCAAGGCATGTTCATGGTACGCTGGGGACTGGCCATCGTGGGGGGTGGCATCCTTGCCATTCCCGTACTGACCTATCAAATCTGGAAATTTATTGCTCCCGGATTGTATGGCAAGGAGAAGAAATATATCACTCCGCTGATCATTTTCACTTTTCTATCTTTTCTGGCAGGGATTGTGTTTGCCTACCTGGTCATCATTCCCTTTTCATTGCGCTTTTTCGCCTCTCTGGGATACGGTACCGTTGAAAATAATGTATCCATCAATTATTATCTGAGTTTCGTAACTTGGGTTATGGTGGGTACAGGTATGATTTTCGAATTTCCGATTTTATCATTTATTCTATCCTCTTTCGGAATTCTCAAACCGGAATTCATGCGGCGCTATCGCCGTCATGCCATTGTTTCCATCCTCGTCCTATCCGCCATCATCACACCGCCAGATCCGGTAAGTATGGTCATTATGTCGATTCCATTATCTATCTTGTACGAAATCAGCATCGGTGTGTCCTGGATGGTGGCACGAGGTAAAAGAAAACGTCTGACTGAAGGCCAGGGAAACGAATAAATCCCTACGTGCCATGTCGATGATGAAACAGATTTCTACACTGATTCAAGATGACCTGGATCGTTTTCGACATGAATTGGAGCAATCGCTCAAGTCCGAAGTGGGACTGATCAATACAGTGACCCGCTACATCATGAAACACAAAGGGAAGCAATTCCGTCCCATTCTACTGCTGTTGTCGGCACGGATGTGTGGCAAACCGGATGATCATTGTTACAAGGCGGCGGCCATGTTGGAGATGCTCCATGTGGCAACCCTTGTGCATGACGACGTAGTGGACGATGCCACCTTGCGACGAGGCTGGCCGTCGATCAACCGCATCTGGCGGAACAAAATCTCCATATTGGTCGGGGATTACATTCTCAGTAAATCACTGATCAACATGATCAGCCTGAAAAGTTTCCCCGTCCTTGATATTATTTCAAAAACGGCTGAAGACCTCAGTTCAGGAGAAATTCTGCAATTGGAAAAATCCTTCCGTTCCACCATGGATGAAGACACTTATTTTATGATGATTTATAAAAAAACAGCCAGTTTAATCGGCGCCAGTTGCGAACTGGGTGCTCTGACATCCTCAGGGAAAGAGTCCGATCGGAAAGCATTGCGTACTTTCGGTAATAACCTGGGTATGGCCTTCCAGATCAAGGACGATCTTTTTGATCTTCTTGGATCGGAAAGCGAAACAGGTAAGGATCACGGTACCGACGTGAAAAAGAATATGCGCACGCTGCCCATTATTTATGCCTTGTCCCATCTGGATCGCCCATCAGCGCGGCAATTGCGCCGATTGCTCCGGTCTAGGCGCAAGAATGCCGCCATGCTGGCGCAATTGACTGACCTGGTGCAGCGGGGCGGAGGTTTTCTCCATGCCGACCAGAAGCTGGAAGAGTATTCTCAGGCCGCGAAGTCTGCCATCGCAGAATATCACGCTTCCCGCTATAAACAGGCCCTGCTGGATTTGGTGGCCTTTAACGCCCAGCGGAAAAAATAAGCGGTATGAAGATCCTGGTGGTTCGTTTCAGTTCTATTGGTGACATCGTTCAGACCACATCCCCTTTAGGGACGCTTAGGAATCACTTTCCGGCGGCTGAGATTAATTTTCTCACGCTTTATCATTTCCGGTCTTTATTGGCAGATCATCCGGCTGTGACAAGAGTCCTCACGATTGACCAAAAAGCCGGTGTGCAGGCTTTGATGGCTTTGGCCAGAAAACTGAATCGCCGACGCTATGATTTAATCGTTGATCTGCATCAGTCGCTCCGCTCCAAAATACTACTCCTCTTTATCCGTAGCCGAACAGTGGCCATAAAGAAACCCCGCTGGCAGCGGTTTCTTTATATGATTCTGCACAAGAATACTTTTCCGGAAGATTATTCCTATCAAATGTTACTCCATAAACCACTCCGTACCGTGACTGCGGTTTCGCACTATCCGTCTCCATCCCTGCATCTGAATGATACACAAACCGCCTGGCAGGGCTGGGGGGAAAAGTATCATCTTCCTGATCACTTTATTGCTCTGGTCCCGGGAGCGGCCTGGAAAAATAAACAATGGCCTGTGGCTTATTACCATGTACTGATTCAGGATTTGATCCAGGCCGGGAATACGGTAATAATTCTGGGTGGGGAAGGG